>JASFFN010000001.1:0-21419 GCA_050124275.1 Roseobacter sp.
GCGCGCGGGCTGCCGCCACACGTTGCTGCTGGCCGATGCTCAGATCACTTGCCGGTTTTTGCAGAAGTTCCGGGTCGGAAAGGCCGAGGTCGGCCAGCAGTTGCTTTGCGGTGGCCTCGGGATCTGCACCGGCACGGGCTGTGCGCTGTTGAGAGAAACGGCAAGGCAAGAGCGTGTTGTCCAGCGCCGTCAGCCAGGGCAAAAGGTTGAAGATCTGAAAGACGATGCCGAGATGGTCAACGCGAAAGCGATCTCTGGCGCTTCCTCTCAAGGCGCCGACGTCGGTGCCGGCGACATTGACGGTGCCGTGCGCTATGTCGGTCACCCCTGCGATCGCGGACAGCAATGTCGATTTTCCACTGCCGCTGGGGCCGCGCAGGAAAACACGCTCGCCGCGCGCCAGTTCAAAGGCGTCAATCGAGAGCGTTGGATGCCGCGCACCGGGCCAGGTGAAACGCAGGTCATCAATCGAAACCGACAGCATTTACATTCCCACTCTTTGATCCCGAAGCGACACGGTGATCTTGTCTTGCGGATGGAGCGTTTTCAGCCGCATATTCCCGCCTCTCGAGAGATTGGTAGGCAAGTCTTTCCGAGCTGTCTAGGCGGATAACGGAGTGTTTATCCGCCGGCGCACGGCACCAGCGGCCCGCGCCGGTCTTTGCGTTTTTTCGGGCGGCGAGACGTACGGAACCGCTTGACTTCCTGACCATCAGACGATGTATCTCCGCAAACTTCAAAACCGGAAGGGATCCTTCTATGCATGCCTATCGCAGCCATTCCTGCGCGGAACTGAACGCCAAGAACGTTGGTGAAAATGTCCGTCTGTCCGGATGGGTTCACCGGATTCGCGATCATGGCGGGGTTCTCTTCATCGATTTGCGGGACCACTACGGCATGACTCAGGTGTTGTGCGATCCTGACAGCCCGGTTTTTGAAGAAGTTGAAAAGCTGCGGGCGGAATGGTGCATCCGGATCGACGGAGATGTCAAAGCGCGCGATGAAGCGCTGGTGAACCCGAAAATTCCCACGGGCGAGATCGAAGTGTTCATCCGGGATATGGAGGTGCTGGGCGCCGCCGCCGAACTGCCGCTGCAGGTTTTCGGCGATCAGGAATACCCCGAGGAAACGCGCCTGCGATACAGATACCTCGACCTGCGCCGCGAAAAGATGCAGGCGCACATGAAGCTGCGCTCGGACGTGGTGGCATCCATCCGCAAGCGCATGTGGGACTCGAACTTTCGCGAGTTTCAGACCCCGATCATCACCGCCTCCAGCCCCGAGGGGGCGCGCGATTTTCTGGTGCCGTCCCGCCTGCATCCGGGCAGGTTCTATGCGCTGCCGCAGGCGCCGCAGCAGTTCAAGCAGCTGTTGATGGTGTCCGGTTTCGACAAGTATTTCCAGATCGCGCCCTGCTTTCGCGACGAGGACCCGCGCGCTGACCGCTCACCGACCGATTTTTACCAGTTGGACATGGAGATGAGCTTTGTCACCCAGCAGGATGTATTCGATGCTGTCCAGCCTGTGCTGATGGGGGTTTTCGAGGAATTCGGCGGTGGCAAACCCGTGGACAAGGTCTGGCCGCAGATTTCCTACAAGGATGCGTCGCTCTGGTACGGCACCGACAAGCCGGATCTGCGCAACCCGATCAAGATGCAGGTGGTTTCCGAGCACTTTGCCGGTTCCGGCTTTGCCATCTTCGCAAAGCTGCTGGAGCAGGATGGCACCGAGATCAGGGCGATCCCGGCGCCGGGCGGTGGAAGCCGCAAGTTCTGCGACCGCATGAACGCCTTCGCGCAGAAGGAAGGCCTGCCCGGGATGGGGTACATCTTCTGGCGTGACCAGGGCAGCGGCATGGAAGCGGCCGGGCCACTGGCAAAGAACATCGGGCCGGAGCGCACCGAAGCGATCCGTCAGCAACTGGGGCTCGGCGTCGGCGATGCGGCCTTCTTCCTCGGCGGCAAGCCCAAGACCTTCGAAGCGGTCGCGGGCAAAGCGCGCAACGTCATCGGGAGCGAGTTGGGCCTGACCGACGAAAACCGCTTTGCCTTTGCCTGGATCGTTGATTTCCCGATTTTCGAGCAGGACGTGGAAACCGGAGAGATCGATTTCGAGCACAACCCGTTTTCGATGCCGCAGGGGGGGATGGAGGCGCTTGAAGGCGACCCGCTGGATGTTCTGGGGTACCAGTACGATCTGTCGTGCAACGGGTACGAACTGGTGTCCGGCGCGATCCGCAACCACAAGCTTGAGATCATGTTCAAGGCCTTCGAGATCGCGGGTTACAGCGAAGATGAAGTGCGCAGGAAATTCGGTGGTCTGGCCCAGGCGTTTCAGTATGGCGCACCGCCGCACGGCGGCTGTGCGGCGGGGATCGACCGGATCGTGATGCTGCTCGCAGAGGAAACCAATATCCGCGAGGTCATCCTGTTCCCGATGAACCAGCGCGCGGAAGACCTGATGATGTCGGCCCCCTCCGAAGCATCGAGCGACCAGCTGATGGAGCTTGGACTGCGGATCATTCCGAAAGACTGAAACGGCTTGCTTGACGTTCGCAACCGGATTGTGACTGCGCCGCCAAACCTGTACGGTGAGGGCCGGTCACGAAGAGGCGAGGTGCAACGTGTCCGCTGACGTTTTTCTTGGCACGCCGGTACGCGGGTGGACGCCACCTCCGGTACCGGCGGGCGAGCCGCTGACCGGACGATATGCCCGGCTGGTCAAACTCAGCGCCGACGCGCACGCGCCGGAGTTGTTCGCGGCGTCCAAGGGGTACGATCACGTCTGGGACTATTTGCCTTACGGTCCGTTCGCGACGCTGTCAGCCTATAGGGCCTGGATCGAGGACACAGTCGCGGTGCCCGGTCATCTCTTCTATGCGATCCAGAACCTGGAAACAGCTGCGTGGGAGGGGGTTGCCAGCTTTCTGCGCATCGACCCGAAAAACGGGTCTATCGAAGTCGGCCACATCAACTACAGTCCGGCCCTGCAAAAGACCCGCGCCGGCACCGAGGCGATGTTTCTCATGATGAAGTGGGCGTTCGAGCATGGCTATCGCCGCTACGAATGGAAATGCAATGCGCTCAACCTCGCATCACGGCGCGCGGCGCAGCGGCTTGGCTTCAGCCACGAAGGCGTTTTTCGTCAAGCAGGGGTCATCAAGGGGCGCAATCGCGATACCGCGTGGTTTGCGGCAATCGACAGTGAATGGCCCGCTCTGCGCGACGCCTTCACGGCATGGCTGTCCCCTGACAACTTCGCGAAGGGTCTGCAAAAGCGGAAGCTCGGCGAACTGACCGGGCCGATCCGCGTCGCCAACGACCCTGCTCTTTCATAGCTGTGTCAGATGGCGAGTTTTTGTGTCAGTCGTTGGCGGACAAGGCCCGTCAACTGGGCAATTTCGTTCTGGCCCGAGATACCTGAGGCCCGCGCCTTGGCAAGGGACAATGCCGCTTGTTCGAGCCCCTTGTCATGCGCGGACCGCGCAACGCCGGCAATGAACTGCGCCACATAGTCGAGCGCGTTCTCGTTTTCGCGGTTTTCGAGGACATCCGCGATATGTGCCATGTCATCCTGAAACGCGATGATGTCGGGGAACACTTCTTCATCGCTGACGGCCCGCGGGCCGGATGGCCGGCGATCTGCCGGCAGGTTGGTCAAGATGGCTTCCTGGAAGACCGAAAGCGAACTGATGGGCTTGGGAAGGAACCCGTCTGCGCCCGCCCTGGCAGCGACCTCTTCGCCATCCGGATCGCCGGAGATGGCGAGGATGACCTCGACGCGCGGTTCCATCGCTGCAAGTTCGGCAATCAGATCGACTCCGCTGCCATCCGGCAGCCCCAGATCGACGATCACGACAGAAGGGCGGTAGACCTGCAGATGCCGTCGTGCCGATTTCAGAGAATCGGCCCGGCGGATGCGCGCGCCGCTGCGCAGGCATAAAAGCCTCATCGCCTCGCATGCAAAACGGCTGTCCTCGATAACCAGAACGGTCAAACCCAGCAGCGGTCTGGCAGCCGTGGGCGCGGGTATCGTCGCTGCAAACGGGTCCGATTTGTCCATCTTCGCCTCCTACATGAATCACACTGAAACTCACCATGGCGCAGGATGGATAACAGGCCGTTAATAGCGGTCAGGCCGGATGCGGCACTGCTTCACTTGCGATTTCGCGCGCCTGGCCGCATAACGCGGGGCAAGCAAGCACAAGGGGTAAAGTCAATGATCGGCCGTTTGAATCACGTAGCCATCGCAGTGCCGGATCTGGAAGCCGCTGCGGATCAGTACCGCACCGCCCTTGGCGCAAATGTAGGCGCGCCGCAGGACGAGCCGGATCACGGGGTCACGGTTGTCTTTATCGAACTGCCCAATACCAAGATCGAACTGCTCTACCCGTTGGGCGAGAACAGCCCGATCCGCGGCTTCCTCGACAAGAACCCCTCCGGCGGTATACATCACGTCTGCTATGAAGTGGATGATATCTTGCAGGCACGCGACCACCTGATTGAAACCGGTGCCCGCGTACTGGGTGACGGAGAGCCCAAGATCGGCGCGCACGGCAAGCCCGTTCTGTTCCTGCATCCCAAGGACTTCAACGGCTGCCTCGTGGAACTGGAACAGGTGTGAGCGGCAGGGGGGACGTGATATGGGGATAACCTCCGCACTTGTTTTATATGCGGTGATCTGGTCGCTGATGTTCCTCATCATCCTGCCTTTCCGCGTGAAGACGCAGGGCGATCTGGGCGAAATCGTGCCCGGTACGCATGCCGGTTCGCCGGAAGTTCACAATTTGGGAAAGAAGGCCAGACTCACAACGGTTCTCAGCCTGGTCCTCTGGGCGATCATCACAGGCATTATCGTTTCGGGTGTAATCAGCGTCCGGGATCTGGACTGGCTTGGTTTCATGGATTCTGCGGTGTCAACCGGTGGAACAGGTGGGTAAAGGTCGCCGCGCCCAGGATCGGTATGATCAGGTTCAGGATCGGGATCGACAGAGGTATCGCCATGAGAATGCCGGTGACCCAGATCGTGAGACTGTTCCGGGAGCGTAGCCTGTTTGCTTCGCTGCGGCCCACCCGGCGCATCGCTGCCAGTGTGAAGTATTCCCGTCCGAGCAGAAACCCGTTGAGCGCCCAGAAGGTGACAGGGGCAAGGGGTGCGAGCACCACCGTGAAAATCAAGACAACGTAGAGAATCACTGCAAGTAGATTGGCAATGAGCAGAACGCCAAGAAAACTGAAGGTGTCCCGTATGGCCTCGCTGAGCGGAATTGGTCGCGCAGGCCCCAGTTCGGGATAGTGTTCGTCTTCCACCGCCTGTGCGACTGTTTCGAGAAACATGGAGGTGATGGCCGATGCGACGGGCACCATCAGAAACGTCGACAGGACCGCCAGCAACAGGCCGCTGCCCCATCCGACGACGTCGTTCAGCCATGTCACCTCGCCGATAAAGGGCAAGGTGGCAGTGTCACCGACGAGGCCGGTCACCACCCAGACAAACAGAGCCGAGACGCCGATGAGCAAAAGCAGCGTCAGACCGATCCCGGTCCAGAGCACCTTGCGAAAGCGCGGATCGGTCATCTGGTTTATCGCGGCTAGGATGGAGCTGAAGATCATTGCGACATCCACGACGTGATGGCGTCGAGGCGCGGTCTCGGGCGCTCGGGTGGTCTGTTCGTTTCCGTGGCGATGTGGATGAGCCCCGCGATACGCTCGTGTTCAGCCAGCCCGAGAGCCTCGGTCATGAAGCCCCGGTCGTGACTGGGCCAACCCGTCAGCCAGTTCGCGCCCCAGCCTGCCGCAAGTGCCGCGTTGAGCAAGGCAAGGCATACCGCACCTGCCGAATACGTCTGCTCAAGCGCTGGTATTTTCTCCGAAGGCTTCGGGCTTTCGATCACGGCCACCGCCAGCAGACCCTGATCGAACTGGGCGCGCCCCTTTGCGATTTGCTCTGCATCCAACCCCAGGGCATCACCGCGGTTCTGCACGATCGCCGACAACCGGGGCATCGCCGCTTTTTCAATCACGATAAAGCGCCAGGGTTCAAGTTTGCCGTGGTCAGGTGTCCGCGCGGCAGCTTCCAGCAAGGGCTGCAGTTCCGCTGCAGTTGGCGCGGGACCTTGCAGTGTCTTCGCCGGGCGGGACCGACGGGTCAGCAGAAACTCCAAAGCGGCTTGGTTCGGGGCAGGCATAAGCAGTCCTCACGGGTCAGAGTTGGCTTTCTAGAAAGTCGATCTCTTTTTTGATGAAGGCATCAAAGCGCGGTCCGGGCTGGCGGATCGTCAGCGCGTGGCGCATGGGGTCCGGCGCGGTTCTCTTGCTTCCGGACAGCGCTTCCAGTGTCGCATGGCCGCAGAAGGGGACGTAGACCTCGGAGTACCCGCCCTCATGCACGAGAACCACCCGCCCGTCGCAGTGCGTGTCAGCGGCGGCCTTGATTCGCAGGGTCATCTCGCGGAACGTGTCCGCCATTGCCAGCATCCTCGCGAGTGGATCAATCGCGCTGGCGTCAAACCCGCAGGCGACAATGATGAGGTCGGGCCTGAATTCCGCGATACGCGGCAGGACGACCCTGTCCATGGCATAGAGGTAGCCATTGTGCCCGGTGCCCGCGGGAAGCGGCAGATTGATGTTATAACCAAGTCCGGCGCCGCGCCCGCGGTCCGCGATGGCGCCCGTATCCAGTGGATAGTTGCCCTCCTGATGCAGGGATATGGTCAGCACGTCGTCGCGGTCGTAATAGATGGCTTCGGTTCCGTTGCCGTGGTGAACATCCCAGTCCAGAACGACGACGCGGTTCAAAATACCCTTTGCTTTTGCCGCTTCGATAGCGATCGCGATATTCGCCAGCAGACAAAACCCGTTGGGAAAATCCGGCAGACAGTGATGACCCGGCGGACGCGACAGCGCATATGCGTTTTGCAACTGCCCTGTCATGACGGCGTCCACGGCTGCCGTGGCCAGCCCCGCCGACAGGGCAGCGATTTCATAGCCGCCATGGGCAAAGGGCGCTGTACGGCCCAATTCACCGCCCCTGTCGTCGGAAAGTGTCTTGAAAGCGTCCAGATAGTTTGCCGGATGGACGCGCAAGAGGTCTTCTTGCGTGGCGGGATCGGCGCCCCGCAGGTCGAGATCATTGCTGATACCGGTGACATCCATCAGGTTCTTCAGACGGCGCTTTGTCTCGGGGTTTTCCGGCAGCCCCCCGGCGGCCAAAGGTTGCACCAATCCACCAAGCGGTACCGTGAAGGCATAGTTTCCGCCCGCATGCCAGAAGCACCGCTCGTCCCAGAAAAAACCGGTTGTCATTTATTTCACTCCTCGAGCGATCTGCGCACAAACTGGCCTTGCACCCAGAGTTTGTCCATGCGGTCCGACCTGATCACCCGGATGCTTCGGCGATCAGCGCATCCACGTCGAGCGGGTCATTGACCATGGCAAGATTGCCGTCTGCGTCGCGCGGCCATTCCACGGGTGTGCGATCACGATAAAGCTCTACCCCGTTGCCGTCCGGATCGCTCAGATAAACCGCCTCACTCACGCCATGATCGGCCGCCCCGTCGAGCACATACCCGGCGTCCAGCACCCTTTTTATCACGCGCCCGAGGCTTGCCCGGTCGGGGTAGAGAAACGCGCTGTGATAAAGACCCGTATGCCCGTTTGGTGGCGGAGTGCCGTCTTTGCTGTGCCAGGTGTTCAGTCCGATGTGATGGTGATACCCACCTGCACCCAGAAAAGCGGCTGTTTGCCCGAACCGCTGCATTTCCTCGAAGCCGAGAACATCGCGGTAGAAAGCAACGGCGCGGTCCAGATCTGCAACTTTCAGATGCACGTGGCCTACGGAAGGATGCATGGCGCCCATTGAACAACTCTTTCTGTTGCGGTCCCTGCCAAAAGCTAGGCGTTGCGGAAGCCGATTACCACCCGATGGTGTGCGCAGACGCTGTGCGCAACGCGCGTCTAGCGGACCATGCCGACGATCTCATAGGTTCTTGCAAGGATCGGAGCCGTGATTTCTCGGGCTTGTTCCGCGCCGCGTCTGAGAATGCGGTCAATCTCAACCGGATCATCCATGAGGCGCGCCATCTCGGTTGAAATGGGCGACAGTTTTGAAACGGCAAGCTCGGCCAGCTTCGGCTTGAAGGTTCCGAACTGCTGTCCTCCCACCTCGGCGAGAACCTGCTCGACGGTCTGGTCCGACAAGGCCGCGTAGATGTTGACGAGATTGCGCGCCTCCGGCCGGTCAGCCAGGCCGTCGGCTTCCGAGGGCAGGGCATCGGGGTCGGTTTTGGCCTTGCGGATTTTCCTCGCGATGCTGTCGGCGTCATCCGTCATATTGATGCGGCTGGCGTCGGATGGATCGGACTTGGACATCTTTTTCGATCCGTCGCGCAACGACATGATCCGCGTGGCCGCCCCCTCGATCACCGGTTCGGTCAGCGGGAAGAAATCCACACCGTAATCGTGGTTGAACTTGGCGGCGATATCGCGCGTGAGTTCAAGGTGCTGCTTCTGGTCCTCGCCCACCGGCACGTGCGTGGCATGATAGATCAGAATGTCCGCGGCCATGAGGGCCGGATAGCCGAAGAGGCCCAACGAGGCGTTCTGTGCGTTTTTCCCGGCCTTGTCCTTGAACTGGGTCATGCGCTGCATCCAGCCCATGCGCGCGACACAGTTGAAGATCCAGCCCAGTTGCGCGTGCTCGGGTACCTGGCTCTGGTTGATCAGAATGGATTTCTCGGGGGTGATCCCGGAGGCGATGAACCCGGCCGCGAGCTCGCGCGTGTTGTGCGTCAGATCCTTCGGGTCCTGCCAGACGGTGATCGCGTGCAGATCGACCATGCAATACACGCACGGAAAATCGTCCTGCATGGCGACGAAACGTTTGATCGCGCCGAGATAGTTCCCCAGCGTCAGGCCGCCCGATGGCTGGATGCCGGAAAAGACGCGGGGGGCAAATTTCGGGGTCGACATGAAATGGCTCCATTCTCGCTGGCAAAGCGGTCCGCGCTGCCTTACCCATGAGGCAGAGCATCGTCAAGGAAGCCCGCGCATGAACGATCCCGACAACATACCGCCCGTTAATCCCCTGCCGCCGGTTGTCCTTTTGCTCTTTGCCGCCATCGCCCTTCCGGAACTCATGTTCACGATGGGGGCGCAGGGGTGGATCGGTGGTCCGGAGGCTGTTGGCTGGCGACTTGCAGCGATCGAAAAATACGGCTTTTCGGGCGATCTTTTCGACTGGATGCTGACCAACGGGCGCTGGATGCCGGAACATCTTCAGCGTCTTGTCACCTACTCCTTCGTGAACGGGACGTTCACGTCAACGCTGTTTGCCGTGGTCCTCATGCTGGCGCTGGGCAAACTGGTCGGCGAGAGCATGGGTCAGGTCGCGGTGGTCGTGCTTTATTTCGGCGGCAGCATTTTCGGCGCGCTTGTCTATGCACTGCTGCTCAATGACTCTGCCTGGCTGATCGGCGGCTTCCCGGCGGTCTACGGGCTGATCGGCGGGTACTCTTTCCTGATGTGGCAAAGGTTGGCGGATACCGGCCAGCAGCAACTGCGTGCGTTCAGTCTGATTGCGATCCTGATGGGGATACAGCTGCTCTTTGGCGTTTTCTTCGGCCCGAATACACAATGGGTTGCCGATCTGGCGGGCTTTGCCTTCGGGTTCGTTGCCTCGGTTCTGCTGGTGCCCGGAGGACTTGCCCGCGTCCTTTACCATTTGCGGCGGGACTAGGTGCCGCGCCGCAACGCGGCTTTCAACTCCGACAGACGGAAAGCGCCCAGTAACTGCCCGGCGGCGAAATAGGAAAAGACGCCCGTCAGAACGAGAAAAGCCAGCACCAGCGCGCGCCACCACGGCAGGGCAAGCCATGGCCCGAGGGCTGCTGCCGCCCACCACAGCACCACACCCATGATCACGGAAGCCGCGACGATGCGCCAGATGCGCGCCCTGAAGCGATCATCGAACCTGGCCACGTCGCCGTACCGGCCAGACCCGCGCCGCAACAGCGCAACCATGGCCCAGGCTGCCGCCGTGGTGGCGATCGCCGGCGCGAACCAGCCGATATAGGGTGCCAGCCCGATGGCGAGCACAGCGTTGATGACCATGGAGACCAGCGCATATTGAAACGGGCGTCGTGTATCCTCGCGCGCAAAGAAGACGGGCTGCATGATTTTCTGCAAGACGAAGGCCGGTAGTCCCAGTCCGTATATCGCAACGGCGAAGGATATTGCGGCGGCGTCATCGGTTGTCGTGGCCCCCCTTTCGAACAGCACCGAGACCAGAGGCAAAGGAATGACGACAAGGGCCACCGCGGAGGGAACCGTCAGCGAAAGGGCGATTTCCGCCGCGCGGCTCAGAGCTGTCTTGGCGCCGTGGTCATCCTTTGCCTTGAGCCGGCGGGACAGGTCAGGCAGCAGCACGACGCCGATGGCAATGCCGACCACACCCAGCGGTAGTTGATAAAGCCTGTCGGCTGCAAAGAGCCAGCCCACCGCATTGTCGAAGTAACTCGCGACCTGCTGGCCGACCAGCAGGTTGACCTGTACGACGCCGCCGGCGAGAGCCGCGGGGACGGCGACCCGCACCAGCCTGCGGATGTCGGGGGTCAGTCGCGGGCGTTTCAGCCTGATGTTGAAACCCGCCCGTTTGACCGCGCTCCAGAGCAACGCGAACTGGGCAACGCCGGCCACCGGAATCGTCCAGATCAGCGCGCGTGCCACATCCGTGCCAAGGTACGCGGCGGCGGCCATCGCAAGGATCAGCAATACGTTCAACAGCACCGGCGCGGCGGCGGCGGCCGCGAACCTGCCGGAGGCGTTCAGCATGCCCGAAAGGAGCGCGGCGAGCGAAATGAAAAGGATATAGGGGAAAACGATGCGGCCGAACTCGACGGACAGCCCGAACTGTTCCTGCCCGGCAAAGCCCGAGGCCAGGGCGTAGATCAGCCAGGGCATCGCGGCCAGTGCAACAAGGGTCAGCCCGATGAGGATCGTCGCGAGCCCGGCAAAAGCGTCCGAGGCGAAGACATCCGGGTCTTCGTCACCTTCCACCTTTTTTGAAAAGATCGGCACGAAGGCCATGTTGAACGCGCCTTCCGCAAAGAAGCGGCGGAACATATTGGGCAGGCGGAACGCCACAACATAGGCCTGATAGAGCGGACCGGTTCCCAGAAAGGCCAGTATCATCGCATCCCGGACGAAACCGAGAATACGGCTCATGAGTGTCCAGCCTCCGACGGTGAAAAAACCGGACACCAACCGGATGGGTTTCAACTCTCGGCCCTCTCGGCGCCTTGATCGATGGCCTCCCGCAACCGCCTTTCGAGGCTGCGTTGCTTGCTCTCCGAGTAATATTTCAGCCCGAACATGTCCTTGACGTAGAACGTATCGACTACCTGTTCGCCGTAGGTGGCGATCACCGCGTTGGCGATATAGACGTTGGCGTCTGCCAGTGTACGGGCGAGATCATGCAGCAAGCCGGGCCGGTCGCGGGTATCGACTTCGATGATGGTGTAGATTTCCGACCCTTCGTTGTCGAACGTGATATGGGTCGGGACCTTGAACGCGCGCTCGCGTTTCTTGACCTTGTCGCGGGTTTTCATCGCTTCGGTCGTGACCACTTCTCCCGCCAGCGTGCGTTCGATCATCTTGCGCAGTCGGGGCAGACGGTCGGCGTCATAGGGGTTTCCCTCGGCGTCCTGTATCCAGTAGGCGTCGGTGACCATGCCATCCTTCGTGGTATAGCTGCGCGCATCCACGACGTTTGCACCGACGAGGGCCAGCGCGCCACAAATCCGCGCAAATATGCCGGGGTGGTCAGCCATCACGAAACAGGCGCGGGTTGCGTCGCGATCTTCGTCCGGATGCAGGTCGATCCGGATTTCGTCGCTTTTCACGTCACGCAGCATTTCGGCAAAGACCTTGTGCGCCGTGACGTGCAGGCCCTGCCAGTAAGGATCATAGTGGCGGGCTGTTTCCGTTTGCAGATCCTTTCGTGACCAGTCGCTGAGCGCCTCACGCAACGCGCGTTTCGCCTCGACGCCGCGGTTCTCGCGGTTGAGGTCCTCGAGTCCCGTTTCCAGCGCGCGGCGTGTCTGCCTGTAAAGGGCGCGGATCAGCACGGCTTTCCAGTTGTTCCACGTCGTCGGGCCGACGCCGCGGATGTCGCATACCGTCAGCACGCACAGCAGATCGAGCCGTTTCACGGTTTGCACAGCCTTGGCGAAGTCGCGTACCGTGCGGGGGTCCGCAATGTCACGTTTTTGGGCCATATCCGACATCAGCAGGTGATACCGGACCAGCCATTCGATCGTGTCGGTGTCCGTCTTGTTCAGGCCGAGACGCGGAGCGATTTTACGCGCCAACTGCGCGCCGAGGATTGAGTGATCCTCCGGCCTGCCCTTGGCGATGTCGTGCAGCAACAAGGCGGTGTACAGAACTTTCCGGTCAACACCATCGTTGAGGATCGACGAGACGACGGGCAAATTCTCTTTAAGCTCGCCGCGCTCGATCTGGCTTAGGTTCTTGATGCACTGGATGATATGCTCGTCCACCGTGTAGCTGTGGTACATGTTGAACTGCATCATGGCCACGATCGGCTCGAATTCCGGTATGAAGGCCGACAGCACCCCCAGCTCATTCATGCGGCGCAGCGCGCGTTCGGGGTTGCCGTGTTTCAGCAGCGTATCGAAAAAGATGCGATGCGCTTCCGGCGTGTCACGCATCTCATCGTCAATCAGATGCAGATTGGCCTTCACCAGCCGCATCGCATCGGGATGGATCAGCATGCCGGTTCGCAAGCCTTCTTCAAAGAGGCGCAGCAGATTCAGCTTGTCGGACAGAAAGGCTTTTTCGTCGTCTATGGCGATCCGGTTGTGAACAACCTTGTAGCCCTCTTTGACCCTTGGCCGGCGCCTGAAAATGCGCTCCAGCAGCGGGTCGTCTTTCACATGGTCGGCTTCAAGCTTGGTCAGGAAGATACGGGTCAGGTCGCCCACTTCAGTCGCATGCAGGAAAAATTCCTGCATGAAAATCTCGACAGCGCGGCGCCCCTGTTTGTCCTCGTAACCCATGGCGTCCGCCACCTGTACCTGCATGTCGAAGCTGAGCCGTTCGTTGGCGCGGCCGGCGATCAGGTGCATGTGCCCGCGCACGCCCCACAGAAAGTCCTCTGCCGCGACAAAACTTGCAAATTCCTCGGCGGAGAAGACGCCCAGCGGCACGAGGTCGGCGGCATCGTTCACGCCATGGATGTGTTTCGCGATCCAGTAGAGGGATTGCAGATCGCGCAGTCCGCCTTTGCCTTCTTTGACATTCGGCTCCAGCACGTAGCGCTGACCGTGCTTTCTGTGCCGCGCCTCGCGCTCGGCCAGTTTCGCCTCGACGAATTGCTTGCCTTGCCCTGAGAAAAGGTCCTTGCGCAGCCGCTCTGCGAAGGTTTGCGCCAGAGCCTTGTCGCCTGCGAGAAACCGGTGTTCCAGCATGGCGGTCTGTATGGTGAAGTCCGAGGCGCCAAGGCGTATGCAGTCCTTGATGGTTCTGCTCGAGTGGCCCACCTTCAGCTTCAGATCCCACAGGATATACAGCATCGATTCGATGACGCTCTCCGCCCAGGGGGTAATCTTGTACGGCGTCAGAAACAGCAGATCGACATCCGAAAATGGCGCCATCTCGCCACGGCCGTAACCCCCAACGGCGATAACCGCGAGATGCTCGCTTGCCGTGGGATTTGGTTTGTGGTGCAGAAATTCCCTCGCGACATGCAAGGCCGACACCACCAGCTGATCGGTCAGATAGGTATAGGACCGGGTCATGCGGCGCGCTTCGAACGGCGTTTGCGCAAAAGCCTCGGCGATTGCCGCGCGTCCGGCCGTCTGTGCTGCCGCAAGCAGTTTCACTGCATGCGTGCGCACGGCTTTGGGGTTGTCTAAGGCCTTTGCTTCGGCTTCCACAGACTTCCTGAAGGCGGTGGCGTCGAAAATGCGCTCTGGCGCACAAATCAGATCCAGGGTGTCAGAGGGATCCGCCGTCAGTACTTGTGGAGTCATGCGGTGCGCCTTAAAAACCCGCGCGGCCAAATCGCTGCGGGGCGGGACTCAGAATTTGGACCTGCGCGCTGCT
The DNA here is from genome assembly GCA_050124275.1 of Roseobacter sp. Classification (GTDB taxonomy): domain Bacteria; phylum Pseudomonadota; class Alphaproteobacteria; order Rhodobacterales; family Rhodobacteraceae; genus Roseobacter. Next base: position 14,124 of record JASFFN010000001.1, read on the forward strand.
GATCGTGGCAACCGCAAGTCCGCGCGTGTTCGATCCATCCGGGTTGAGGCGGAAAATACCGCTCGCGCCGCGGTACCCTGCGCCCTGCGCCAGCGCGGCGGGCGACAGGCCGCTTCCCTGACTGGCCAATGCGCCAATGGCCGCGATCGCATCGAAGGCGAGACCGCCGATCGGGTGGGGTGCTGTGCCGTATGCTGACTGATACTTGTTGCTGAAAGTACTTGACGCGCCGGGATCCGGGATCGCGAACCAGCCGTTCTGCACACCCGGCAAGCTGAGGGTTTGCGCAGGGATATCCCAGCGCGTGAGCCCGATGTATTGCGCGACTTCGGTAGACACGCCGGCCTCGGGCAGGAGCTGCGACAACAGCGGCAATGCCGTGGCCGTATCGGTCGTGAAAAACACGGCGTCTGCGCCGGCGCTGTTCACCGCATCGGTGATCTGCGGAATGGCGGCGATCACGTCCTGCTGCGACAGGGCGTATCCGACGGATCCCACGATTTGTCCCCCATAGGTCGCGACGGCGCGCTGGATCGCGTTGCGCGCCTGCGTCCCGGCCACGTCTTCGCTGTAGACGATGACGTACCGCTGCTTGCCTTGCGAGGCCGCATAGCTTGCCATCCGGTCCGCGGTCGATTGGAACGTCGGGCCCAGAACGAAAAGATTGCCGCCGGCAATTGCCGCATTGTTTGAAAAAGACAAAACGCTCACGCCCTTGCCCGCGACGGCTTTGCCGGCGGCATTGGCCGCGGCGGCAAAGACCGGCCCGATGATGATTTCAGCGCCTTCCTCGACGGCTTTGGCGGCATTGGCCCCGGCAAGCGCTGCGTCTCCCGCTGTCTGATAGACACGCAGGTCGATCTCGACGCCGTTAAGGTCGCGCATGGCGAGACGGGCGGCGTTCTCGAGGCTCTGCGCCAGCAACTCATCCGTACCCTGACCGGAGCCGCTCGGCACCAACAGTGCGACAGGTACGGTCGCGCCGCTGCCGGCATTGCCGCCGAGCCCGGAGGACGGGATCGTGTCACAGGCCGCTACAGCCAAAAGCGCGAGGAGACCACCCAAAGCGCTCAGTCCCTTGCGGGCAGATTCGAAAACGGCAAACATAGAGTTATACTCCACCTGTTGGGGCGCACTTCGACACGCAATCATGCAGCAATCATAAACGTCACGAAAGGCGGGTCCAGCTTTGAATTATCAAAAGCTCTCATTGTTGCCGGGCTTGTATTTTGTCGGTGTGCCCATCGGGACCGCGCGCGACATAACGCTCCGGGCATTGGATACGCTGGCAAGCGCTGATTTTCTGGCCGCCGAGGACACCCGCAGCCTTCGCAAACTGATGGATATTCACGGGATACCGCTGGCGGGCCGCAAGGTAACAGCGTTTCACGAACACAGTCGCGCGGGCGTCGTGAACCGTCTGCTTGGGGCGATATCCGAAGGTCATTCGGTCGCCTATGCGTCCGAGGCCGGCATGCCGCTGATTGCCGACCCCGGTTTCGAATTGGGCGAGGCCGCGCGGCAGAAGGGGCATCTTGTCACCTGCGCCCCGGGCCCCTCGGCCGTGGTGACGGCACTGGTGCTTGCAGGACTGCCGACGGACGCCTTTTTTTTCGCGGGATTCCTGCCGTCGGCGTCAGCGGCCCGCAAGCGGGCTCTGGAGCGTCTGCAGGACGTTCCCGGCACACTTGTTTTCTACGAGTCGCCCAAGCGGCTCGGGGCCTTTCTGGCAGACGCGTCTGAAATCCTCGGACCGGGCAGGGCAGCGGTCGTCTGTCGCGAAATTACCAAGAAGTTCGAAGAAACGCGCCGGGGAAGTCTCGGGGATCTGGCTCTGGACATCGCAGATCATCCGGTGAAGGGAGAGATCGTCGTCCTCATCGACCGGCGGCGTTCAGAAAAAATTACCGAAACGGCGATAGAATCGGAATTGCGCGCGGCACTGGGTGAAAATTCGATGCGGGATGCCGTCGACCTGGTTGCAAATGCGCACGTTGTGCCAAGACGCCGTGTCTACCAGATGGCGCTGTCTATTTCGAAGGAGTGACATGGAAGCCGCACGGGTCGCACGCGAACACAAAGGCCGCACATCATATCACGCCGGTCAGGCGGCGGAACAGGCGGTGGCACGCGCCTACCTCGACCGCGGCTGCCGAATGGTCGCACAGCGCTGGCGTGCCGCGGGCGGGGAAATCGACCTGGTATTCGCTCACGGCGACGGGTTCGTTTTCGTGGAGGTCAAGAAAAGCAGGACCTGTGCACAGGCGGCATACCAGATCAGACCCCGGCAAACGGCACGTATTCTTGCCGCCGCCTCGGCTTTTGTCGCGGACCAGCCGGCAGGCCAGTTGACGGAGATGCGTTTTGACGCAGCGCTTGTCGACAGCCAGGGACGGATCGACATTATTGAAAACGCGCTGTCCACGGGTTGAAATTCAACGCCATCACCATTGCACCCTTTCACGCTCTGGGCCATTTAGGGGCCAGCAGCGCGAGGAGTGAATATGAAAGTTGCTTTTCAGATGGACCCGATCAATGCCGTCGATATCAACGCCGACAGCTCATTCCGCCTCGCAGAAGAAGCGCAGAATCGCGGCCACAGCCTGTTCTTCTACACCCCGGATCATCTCGCCTATCAGGAAGGGCGGATTACCGCGCGCGGCCACGACCTTACCGTTCAGCGCATCCAAGGGGCGCATGCAACGCTCGGCCCGGAACGCGAAGTGGATCTGGGCGATTTCGATGTCGTCTGGCTGCGGCAGGACCCGCCCTTCGACATGCATTACATCACGTCCACGCATTTGCTGGACCGGCTTGCGCCCGGCACCCTCGTCGTGAACGATCCGTTCTGGGTACGGAACTATCCGGAAAAACTGCTGGTTCTCGATTTTCCCGATCTGACGCCGCCGACAACCATAGCGCGCGACCTGGTCACCATCAAAAGCTTCAAGAACAAACATGGAGATATCATTCTCAAGCCGCTCTACGGGAATGGCGGTGCCGGGGTTTTCAGGCTGGACGAGGAGGATCGCAACCTGTCCTCACTGCATGAGCTCTTCACCGGTTTTTCGCGCGAGCCGCTCATCGTTCAGAAGTTCCTGCCCGACGTGTCGAATGGCGACAAACGCATCATCCTCGTGGACGGAGTCGCGGCAGGAGCGATCAACCGGGTGCCGGCGGCAGGCGAAACCCGATCGAACATGCATGTGGGGGGGCGCCCTGAAAAAATCGGACTGTCCGCACGAGACCGAGAAATCTGCGAAGCGATCGGACCGCTCCTGAAGGAGAAAGGCCAGGTTTTTGTCGGCATCGACGTGATCGGGGATTACCTGACCGAAATAAACGTGACATCGCCGACAGGCATCCAGGAACTCGAACGCTTTGATGGCGTCAACGTTGCGGCGCAAATCTGGGAGGCCACAGAGGCGCGCGTGTCCGCTTAACAGATCGGTCAGGCCGGAATTCTGAAGCTAATGGCTTCCGCGACGTGAGGTCGCCGGACCCGATCCGAGTGATCGAGATCGGCTATGGTGCGGGCGACACGCATCACGCGGTGATAGCCTCTGGCGGACAGTCGAAATCTTTCCGCCGCGCGCAGCAGGACATCGCGCCCTTCGGGATCCGGCGCGGCGCAGTGTTCCAGCAGGTCGCCGGACATATCCGAATTCGAGCGCGTCTTCTGGTCGGATCTGAAGCGTACCGCCTGCCGGTCGTGCGCCTTGGCAACGCGTATCGAGACAGTCTCAGAGTTTTCGCCACCGGATGGCAAATCAAGATCAGCATAAGAGACCGGCGGCACGTCGACGCGCAGATCAAAACGGTCCATCAACGGGCCGGAAATGCGCCCGAGATAGTCTTCGCCACAGGTCGGCACACGTGCACAGGCGCGATCCGCTTCAGCCATGTAGCCGCATTTGCACGGGTTCGCGGCCGCAACCAGCATGAAACGGCAAGGATACTTAACATGCGCGTTGGCCCGGGAAACCATGACATTCCCGGTTTCGACAGGCTGCCGCAGGGTTTCGAGCACATTGCGGGGAAACTCGGGCAGCTCATCCATGAACAGGACGCCATTATGCGCAAGCGACACCTCGCCCGGTTTCGCCAGCCGCCCGCCGCCGATCATGGCTGCCATGGAGGAGGTGTGATGCGGGTCACGGAACGGCCGCTCACGGGAAATGCCACCCTCGTCGAGCAAGCCGGCGATCGAATGGATCATGGATGTTTCCAGCGCTTCCGCAGCGCTCAGCGGCGGTAAAATGCCGGGAAGACGTTGCGCCAGCATGGACTTGCCCGATCCCGGCGCGCCGACCATCAGCAGATTGTGGCGACCCGCGGCGGCGATTTCCAGCGCGCGCTTGGCTCGTTCCTGCCCCCGTACGTCCCTCAGGTCGAGTGATGCGGTCGGGGTGACGACTTCCCCCGGCTGTGCCTCCGCAATCGGTGTCTGTCCCGTAAAATGCCGCACGACATCGCCGAGCGACTTCGCAGCTATCACACGTGCGCCGCTTACCCACGCCGCCTCTTTGCCGCAGGACTGCGGACAAAGCAGCATGTACTGCCCTTCTGCTGCCGTCATCGCGGCTGGCAAGGCTCCGGTTACCGGAACGAGCTTTCCGTCGAGCGACAATTCACCCAACGAGATCACCGACTGAATATCGTCGCTTGAAATGATGTTCAGTTCTGCAAGCAGGGAAATGGCAATCGGCAGGTCAAAATGGCTGCCTTCCTTCGGCAAATCTGCCGGGCTCAGGTTGATTGTGACTTTCTTGGAGGGAAAGGCGATCGCCATGTTGGCCAGCGTTGCGCGAACGCGTTCCTTGGCCTCGGATACGGCCTTGTCCGGCAGGCCTACGATGCTGAAGCCGGGCAAGCCCGGAGACAGGGAACACTGCACTTCGACGACGCAGGCTTCCACGCCACGAAAAGCGACCGAATAGGTTAGCGACACCGGCTTCCCCTGATCTGGTGAAATTAATGGTTAATCGCTAAGGGCCGAAGGTTGATGAATGGTTAAGGCAGCCTGCTAACCGACCGGCCATGGCAAGACCGGTTGATACACCGGATAAGGAAAAGGCGCGTAGTTTTTTTCGAGTGCAGCCGCGCGCCACTCCCTTACGCTCTGGTCCGACAGCAGATCGTTACAATACTTTTTGCTCCGTTCAGAAACCCGCAGATCGTATCCTGTGATGCGGGCCGCGACCGGCGTGTAGAAAACATCCGCAAGGGAATATTCTCCCAAGAGCCAAGGGCCGTCGTGATTTGCTAGCTGACGGGCGGCGTGCCAGATCTTCTGCAGGCGATCGAGGTCGGCCAGCACCGCGTCGGATGCCCGGAATCCCGCATTTACACCTTTGAGTTGCATCGGGCATTCTGAGCGCAAGGCGGAAAATCCGGAGGCAACTTCGGCGCAGAGCCAGCGCGCGCGGGCACGCAGCGATGGGTCTCTGGGCCACAGTCCGGCATCCGGATGGCGTTCCGCCAGCGTTTCCGCGATCGCGAGGCTTTCGCCGATGATGTCGCCTTCGGGCGTGCGGAGTACGGGCACCAGTCTTGCCGGGTCAAGTGGCGCCATGTCCGCGGCAAAACCGTCGCCGTAGAGGTCCATCACGTGCACGGTGCAGGGCAGGCCGAATTTCTCGAGCATCAGCCAGCCGCGTAAAGACCAGCTGGAGAAAAGCCGGTTGCCGATGAAAAGGTCATAGGTCATGTCGGAAGAGTAGCGGACAGCCGGCCTCGCCGACAAATTCTTCTCCGTGACGGGTCCGATCAGGGAAGGTGATTGATGTGTGCGACGCGGGCCGCTTCACGATCCCAATCGATGCGCGTCACCGAGAAATTGTCGATCTTATGCGCCAGTGTTTCATAGGCACTGATTTGTAATGCGCGCTGGAGCTGGGTCAGGATGACACCGAAGTGGGCGACCGCAATGATATGCGCCTCGGGATGCCGGGCATTGAGGCGCTGCACGGCCGTGTGAACACGCGCCGATGCTGCATTCCAGCTTTCGCCGGCGGGCGCTTCGATGTCGCCCGGCTCTTCCCAGTAGCGCCTGCTCAAGATCGGGTCGCGCCGGGCAATGTCTTCGAAATGCAGGCCATCCCAGATGCCGAAGTTTATTTCCCGGATGTGCGGATCGTGGGCGATGCGCTCATGCCGCGGGCCGCAAAGCGCGTCTGCCGTCGCGCTGGCCCGCCTGAGGTCGGATGAGACGAGGATCGCTTTGTCGGGCAAGTCAGCGCGCAGCCTGTCGATCTGCGCCAGATCCGACAAGTCTGCGGGAACGTCGCGCCAGCCGACAAACGACTTCGCGTGTGTCGGTCCATGCCGTACCCAGTGCCAAGTCGTCATGGCAGGTCCCCTTTCAATACCTGGGGCAGACCGGCAACGACGAAAACGGCAAGATCGGACTGTGCGGCGAGGGCGCAGTTGAGATGACCCTGCGCTTCGCGAAAGCGCCGGGCGAGGGCGTTGTCGGGAACGATTCCCTGGCCAACTTCATTGGACACGATTACCACAGGCGCCCTGCAGCAGCCGATCGCGGCAAGCAGGCCGGACTGCGCCTTGGGAATATCGTCGTCATCCATCATCAGATTGGTCAACCACATCGTCGCGCAATCGATCAGAACGGCTTGCGTATGACGGAGTGACACAAGAGGTCCGGCGAGGTCGCAATCCGCCTCAATGTCGAGCCAACTGCCCGATCTGCGTGCTTTGTGGCGATTTATTTTCTCTTGCATCTCATTGTCGAAGATGCGCGAGGTTGCCAGGTAAACCGGGTCTAACTGGCTGCGAATAATCAGATTTTCGGCCCACAATGACTTGCCGGAGCATGCGCCGCCTAGCACGAAGGTCAGTTTTGGCAACATTTTATCAACCTTTGAGGTGAACCAATCCCACGTATCGTGCGTATATATACTAATTGTACACGGCAAGGTGTGCTTCATCTGACTGGGAGATGTCGCTATGGCTTTGGACTCTTCAAGAGATATGACATTGTCGCGCACGGCAATGAAAGCGGAACTACTGGACGCAGAGACAGAGCTCCGACTGGCATATGCTTGGCGAGACGATCGGTGTGAGGAGTCCTTGCACCGCCTTATCACGGCTTACATGAGACTGGCCATTTCGATGGCGTCCAAATTCAAGCGTTACGGCGCCCCCATGAACGACCTGATTCAGGAAGCGGGTCTGGGACTGATGAAAGCAGCCGACAAGTTCGATCCCGATCGCGGCGTTCGTTTCTCGACCTACGCCGTGTGGTGGATCAAAGCCTCCATCCAGGACTACGTGATG
>JASFFN010000002.1:0-20495 GCA_050124275.1 Roseobacter sp.
CCGAGCATCACGCCCGCACCTTCCGTGCCGGATAAGGCTGTGCCTGGATGGCTCAAAACGCTGTGAAACGCCTGTGCGGACACCTCTTTCGGCCCATGCATGCGGTGTTAAGACTGCGAGCCGCCTCCGTGTCCTCACCCCGGAGCTTGGACACGGGGGAGCATCAGAAGGGGATCTCGTCGTCGAGATCGCGGGAGGGAGCCGGACTGGACGGTTCGCCGCCGAAACGGTCATCGCCGCGATCGTCATATCCCATCTGGCCACCGCCACCGCCGCCACCGTCGCGGCCATCCAGCATCGTCAGTTCGGATTTGTAGGGTCGCAGCACGACCTCGGTCGAGTAGCGATCCTGCCCGGACTGGTCCTGCCATTTGCGGGTTTCGAGCTGGCCTTCGATATAAACCTTGGAGCCTTTTCGCAGGTATTGCTCCGCTACGCGCGCCAGCGGCTCGGAAAAAATTGCGACCGAGTGCCACTCGGTGCGTTCCTTGCGTTCGCCTGTGTTGCGGTCCTTCCAGGTTTCGGAGGTAGCGATGCGCAGGTTGCACACCTTGCCGCCATTCTGGAAAGTGCGCACTTCCGGATCCCGTCCCAGATTGCCGATGAGAATTACCTTGTTGACTGAGCCGGCCATGATCTTCCTCTTTGGTTTTGTTCACATCTGCCAAGGGCGCGGCCAGCGCCGAATCCAAATGCAGAAAAATTATCTAAACCTATACTGGCGGCGTGGGCTTTAAAACATGGTAAAGAGATAATTGACGCCCGCTGCTTCGCTTGGCACAGCGGGGGTGGAATAATTGTCTGAACCTGATACATTTCCGGCGAATTGAGGGACATCGGGTGGTTCATGCATGTTGAAGCCATTGGTAATCTTGTGCGCGGTAAATCTTATTGTCGCAACTGATGCCCATGCGCAGACCGTATCGTCCAAGAGTCGCAGCAAGCTGTTCAAATCCCAGATCAGCGTTCTTGATAACCGCGCGGCGAGCCAGTATCGGAACTCGGTGCGGTTGAAACCGCCGTCCGTTATCACGCCGGGCAAATGGAACATTCCGCAATATTCAGGCGCCTATCGCGGCGAGTATCTCGACATGGCGCGTGACGCGGCGCAGAAGCACAATGTACCGGAGAACCTTTTCCTGAGGCTGGTGCAGCAGGAGTCGGGCTGGAACCCGACTGCCAGATCGCACAAAGGGGCCCTGGGGCTGGCGCAGCTGATGCCGGAAACCGCGCGCCTGCTGCGCGTCGATCCGATGAACCCGCGCCAGAACCTCGAAGGCGGCGCGCGGTACCTGCGCAAACAATACGAAGAATTCAGATCTTGGCACCTGGCGCTGGCGGCCTACAATGCCGGCCCGCAGGCGGTGAAAAAATACGGTGGGATACCACCTTATAAAGAAACTCAGAACTACGTACGGCGCATTACCGGCGTCACGCCCGGTTAACAGTAACCGCGTTCGCCGCAAACCGTTTCCAGATGCAGGCAGCATCCCACTAAGGCTCCCCGTTCCGGTCATAACCGCGCCCAGATTCGCACTTAGGTAGTGAGTGTTGGTAAATGGGAGAGTTAAAATGGCAACAGCCAGTTTTCATGCTCGGCTCGAGCGCATCCAGAATGCGCAAGCGCAATCGGGGCAAGCAACAGTGCCTGGTTTTCACGCACCTGCGGCCGCAGGCGTGCAGACAGCACAAACCGTCAAGCGACCCCGTCGCCGCAGCCCCCTGCTGGAACATATCAAGTCCATCTTTTTTGGTCTTGCTCTCGGCTGCCTTGTCGCTGTCGCTCTCATCGGGTTGTCACTTGAAAACTCACCATGGGGGCCGGGGACCGACTGGCACGCCGTTGCCTTTTATCCCACGATGGCCGGCCTCGGGTTGGCGCCGCTGCTGCTGCTCATTTCACTTTTCAACGCAACAAGCCGTCCGGGGTTCGCCTTGTTTTCATTGGGCTATCTGACCGGCATAGTTGTTCTGCTCTTCATTTGAGCAATCGGAAATCCACGATCTGCGGCGCGTTTTGCAACGCGCCGTTTTCCTGACGGCTACTCGGCGGCGACGCCGATTTCGATCACGGGCTCCATTGTCGCCAGTTGCTCGTCGCTCAGGTGGCATTTGATCTGGTGATTGCCCGCGAGCATTCTGACGGGCGGCACCTCTTTTTCGCACAAACCGCCGGGCACTTCCGACTTCCAGCGGCACCGCGTCTGAAACGGGCACCCGCTGGGTGGGTTCATGGCGGACGGAATATCGCCTTCGAGCACGATGTGCTTCTTTTTCACGCTTGTGTCTGCAATAGGCACCGCCGAGAGCAATGCTTCGGTATAGGGGTGATAGGGCGGCGAGAAAACCTGATCCGTTGTGCCCATTTCCACGACATGCCCCAGGTACATGACCATCACCCGGTCGCTGAGATAGCGCACGATGCTGAGGTCGTGGCTGATGAAGAGCAGCGTGGTCTTGTGTTCGCGCTGGATTTCCATCAACAGGTCCGTCACCGCCGCCTGAACCGATACGTCGAGCGCCGAGACAGGCTCGTCGGCCACGACGATGCGGGCATCTCCGGCAAAGGCGCGCGCAATGCCCACACGCTGCTTCTGCCCGCCCGAGAGTTGTCGCGGCATCCGATTTGCGAACTCGCGCGGCAGCTTTACCAGATCGAGCAGTTTGAGCATGCGTTGCGTGCGGTCGCGTTCGCTATCTCCGACGCCAAAGATTTCAAGCGCCCGGATGATCTGCCGTCCCACGGTCATTGAAGGGTTGAGCGTGTCGAAAGGGTTCTGGAACACCATTTGAACATCGGCCACAGTCTTGGTGTCGCGCTCCTCGATGGGCACCTGCTGGATGGGCTTGTTGCCAAGCAGGATTTCCCCGTCGGTCGCTGTCTCCAGCCCCATGAGAACCTTGGCAAAGGTGGACTTGCCGCAGCCCGACTCGCCGACGATGGCAAGGGTTTCGGATTCGCGCGCCTCGAAGCTGAGCGTTTCGTTGGCCTTGACGACTTTCTTGTTGCCGCCGCCGAAGATCGCATTGGCCGCCACCTCGTAGTATTTCTTGAGGTTGTCCATCTTGAGCACCACGTCGCCGATCTCGCCCTTGGTTTTCACGTCGGCGAGTTCCAGCGGCGCGTTCCAGTCAATTTCCCTGAACTTCAGGCACCGCGTGTGATGCCGGTCGTTGCCGGTCACCGCTTCCATCATGATGGTGCCCTGATCGCAGCGGCCTTCCTCGAAGTAGTCGCAGCGCGGGCCGAAATTGCAGCCCGGCGGACGTTCGTGGGGGAGGGGGAAATTGCCCGGAATCGCCTTGAGCGGTCGAGCGTTCTTGTCCGCGCCGGGCAGCGGAATGGACCGGAAAAGCGCCTGCGTGTAGGGGTGCTGCATCGCATCGAAGACATCTTCGATGGAGCCGCGCTCGACCGCCTCGCCCGAATACATCACGCAGAGCCGGTCGCAGGTTTCCAGAACGAGGCCGAGGTTGTGGCTGATGAACAGCATCGACGTGCCGTATTTCTTGCCCAGATCCTTCACCAGATCGACAACGGCCGCCTCGACGGTCACATCGAGGGCGGTTGTCGGCTCATCGAGGATCAGCAAAGACGGCTCGGACATCAGCGCCATCGCGATGACGATGCGCTGCTGCTGCCCGCCGGACAGCTGGTGCGGATAGCTGCTCAGCATCCGCTTGGGATCGGGCAGTTTCACGTCCGTCACCACCTGCAGGGCACGCTCATAAGCCTCTTTTTCGCCCATGCCCTGATGGATCATCGGCACTTCCATCAGCTGCTTGCCGATCTTCATCGCCGGGTTCAGCGAGGCCATCGGTTCCTGATAGATCATTGCGATTTCGGACCCGCGGATGTCGCGCAGTTCCTCATCGCTCAGCTCGCTGAGGTCGCGCCCCTTGAACTTGATCGATCCGCCGACGATGCGACCGTTCTTGCCGAGGTCCTGCATCACGCCGAGCGCCACGGTGGATTTGCCGCAGCCGGATTCGCCCACGAGGCCGACCGCCTCCCCGGGTTGGACGGTGACAGAGAAATCCATCACCGCCGGTATCTCGCGTAGTCTTGTGAAAAAAGAGATCGACAGTTTGTCGATTTCAAGAATCGGGCCGTCGTAATCCGTTTTGACCATTCCTTGTCTCCTTTCGGGAGCGAGCTCGCCGCTGCGGCTCATCATCGTTCGTAGTCGCGGAAGGCGGGCCCCCGCGACTGTTCATCAATCGCGCAGGCTCTCCTCACGCAGACCATCAGCCAGCAGGTTCAGCCCCAACACAAGTGTCAACAGCGCAACCGCGGGTGCGATCGCCGCGTGCGGGTAGAGCGCCAGAAGCCGGCGGCCTGCGTTGATCGTGCTGCCCCAGTCCGGGCTCTCCGACGCCAGACCCAGTCCGAAAAAGCCCAACGTCCCCAGAAGGATCGTCGTATAGCCGATCCGCAGACAGAAATCGACGATCAGCGGGCCGCGCGCGTTCGGCAGGATCTCCCACAGCATGATGTACCAGGGGCCTTCGCCCCGGGTCTGCGCTGCCGCCACGTAGTCACGCGTCTTGATGTCCATGGCGAGGCCGCGCACGATACGGAACACCGTGGGCGAGTTCACGAAAACAACGGACACGAAAACCACAAGAATGCCGGGATCGATGTCGAAGAGATCGAGAAACGGCGGGAGGCCCGGGATCGAATAAGTCGGCGTGGCCACGACCGCCCCGTTGGTGGAGACGAGCGACAGGTACAGCCAGCCCAATCCGCCCAGCACGCCAACCAGCAAAGGCGTTCTGATCCTCGGTTGTGTGAAATACCGCGAATTGAGCAGGATGGCGATGAAGATCAGCGGGAAAATGAACAGGAAAAGCGCCATGTAGTTGGGAATACCCGTCAGCACGATCTCGGGTGTGACCAGCAGATAGAAGAGCAGGATGACCGGAAAGGCGAGGATGAGGTTGGCAAGGAAAGACAGGATCGTGTCCAGCCGCCCGCCATAGTAGCCTGCCGGCAAGCCCAGCGTGATCCCGACCATGAAGGCGAAGAGCGTCGCGATCGGGGCGATCTGCACCACGATCCACGCGCCCTTGATCAATCGGCTGAAGACATCGCGGGCAAGGTTGTCGCCCCCCAGCAGGAAGTAGGCATATTCGCCTTCTTCCGCGCCGCGCATCGGCGTGCCGGGCACCTTGTTCTTCATGCCCGAGATCTGCGCGAGCGGGTCGTGCGTGACCAGCATGTCCAGCGGCCCGCCGAAGATACCGGCGAATACCCAGAACATGACGAGCCCGAAGCCGATCATGCCGATGGTGCTGTCGAAAAGCTTGCCGTAGAGGCCAAGCTTGCGTTTGTAGGTGATCGATATGGTGAACAGGACGATGAGTGAAATCCACACAGGCCCCAGTTGTATGAACATGCGGGCGATGATGCTGCCCCAGGAGAGTTCTTCCATGCCCAGCCTCCCTTAAGCGATGCGTATGCGCGGGTTGAGGAACACATAGCCGATATCGGATATCAGCTGCGTGACCAGGACCACGAATACGGAAACGACCGAAACGGCCAGCAAAAGCTCGATGTCATTGTTCGAGGCCGCCTGCACGAGAAGCCAGCCAAAGCCCTTGTAGTTAAAGAGCGTCTCGACGATGACAACGCCGTTCAGCAGCCACGGAAACTGCAGCATGATCACCGTGAAGGGGGCGATCAGCGCGTTCCGCAGCGCGTGTTTCATGACGATGTTGGGAAAGCTGACGCCCTTCAGGCGCGCGGTGCGGATATACTGCGCCGTCATGACCTCGGTCATCGAGGCGCGTGTCATGCGGGCGATGTAGCCCATACCGTAGAGGGCAATGGTGATGACGGGCAGGGTGAAGTTCTTGAACGTGGCATCTTCCATCGCCGAGGTGGCGGAACCGTTGAACCACTTCAGCCCGACGGCGGAAGATGCAAATACGGCGATGAATATGACGCCGGATACATATTCGGGCGTTGCCGTCGATGCGATTGAAAATGTCGAAAGCGAGCGATCCAGCTTGGAGCCCTCGCGCATGCCCGACAAAACGCCCAACAGCAGCGCCATGGGGACCATCACGATCATCACCCAGAACATCAGCTTGCCCGTCAGGCCGAGGCGCGTGGCGACGATGCTGCCGACGTCGTCCTTGAAGACAGTGGAATACCCCCAGTCTCCCTGCAGCACACCGCAGTAACGCGGCCATTCCTCGACTGGCGTATCCCGTACGGCGCACTTTCCGTTCATGCCCTCCTCGGTTTCAAACGTCCAACCCGGCAATACCCCGAGCCATTGCCCGAATTTCGCGGGCAGGGGTTGGAGGTAGCCGTTCTTCTCGAGGTAGCTCGCCACGGCCTCGTCCGACATGCGGAAGTTGCCCTGGGTCTTGGCGAGCTTTTCAAGGTTCGGATAGAGATTGGTGAGCCAGAACACGATGAAGGTCAGGCAGAGTGCCGTCAGCAACATCACGCCCGCCCGTCTGAGTATGAATAGTCCCATGTGTGCCCCTGTTGTCAGGCCCCGACCCTGCGAAGGTGCCGGATTTCAGGCGCTTGAACGCCGTTCGTTGGTTCTTCTGGTTCCATGAGGCATCAGTTTTCGTCTCAGGTCAATGGAAGCGAGCGCCGAAAGATGGCTCATTTACGACATCGCTGTCGTCGCAAACTGGCTATTCCGTCATGAAAAATGAAAGGTGCCGGTGTGTCACGCGGCCTGTTTGCGCAGTTTTGATGGGGTCGCGTTGGTGTGATGCTGGATGAAGCGGGTGAAATACGCCGCACTGCCAAATCCGAGGAAGCGCGCAATATCCTGCGCTGGTGCATTCGTCGCGACCAGCAGGTGTCGCGCTTCGTACAGAATGCGCTCGGTCAGCAGGTCCGCCGCCGTTTTGCCGGTCGCGGCTTTGCAGGCGCGTGTCAGGTGCGTAGGCGTCACGCCAAGGGCCGCGGCATGGTCCGCCATGGTCAATGGTTCCTGAAAATGGGCCGTTATCCGTTTCGAATAGGCATTGCTCAAGCGCACCGCTGCGTTCGCAGCCGGCGGCAGATGTTCTTCAAGCGCCATTTGCCGTTGCAGCCAGACCGATATCAGCGCGCCGTGCGCTTCCATGGCCGATTGCAGCAAGGGACGTGCCTTCTGCTGCTCGCGCGTGGCAGCCTCCATCAGAACGGTCAGTTCGGTCATGGCATCCGCGTCGCGAATGCGCAATTGCGCCGGTCGCCTGGGAAAGGGTAAATCCGAGGCTTCGGGCACCACGACCACCTGCGCAACGGTCTGCCGCCCCAGATCGAGCGCAAAGAGATGACGCGCCGGTATGACGATTGCATTGTGTGTGCCAACACCCCGGCGTTGCCCTTCGAGCAGAAGGCGGCCTTGACCGCGGGTGATCCAGATCATCACGCTTTCGGCGCGATCATGCGCAAGTGCAAGCCGCCAGTCCTGACCCATCGTCAGTTGCGGGAGTGTCACGATTTTTAGACTGCCCTGTGTCACAAAAAATCCGCGGAAAGTCGAGATTATGTCAGCATCTAGTCACAATAGTGGCAAAAGTTGGGCATGTCAGCATGATTTGTTAAAAACCGCGAACTGCGTTTTTTACAGGCATGGCGTGTAAATCGCCCACTCCTTCATTTTCGAGCGGAACCAGGTACGCTGGCGCTTTGCGAACTGACGGGTGGCGATAATGGCGGCTTCACGCGCTTCCGGAAGCGTTGTCTCGCCGCGCAGGTAGGCGATCAGTTCAGGTGCGCCGATCGCACGGTGTGCCGGAAGCGCCGGGTCATATTCGGGCAAAACAACACGTGCTTCGTCCAAAGCGCCGTGCTTGATCATCATGTCGAAGCGCAGGCTGATCCGCTCGTTCAGCCAGTCTTTCGGCGTGTCAAATACGATAGCATGAGTCTTCCGGAGCGGCAGCAGCGGCGGCGCCGTGTCGTCCTGCCAGTCGGCGAGACCTTTGCCCGTCGCGGCAAGTACTTCCCAGGCTCGCTGAACCCTGGCGGGATTGTCGGTGGCGATCCTGTTACGGGTACGTGTATCAAGCGCCTGCAGCATCTCGGCGTGTGAGAGAGAGTCGCCAGCTGCGCGAATTTTCGCCGGGATCGGCGGGATGTCGGCCAGACCGTTTGTCAGGGCCATGAAGTAAAGTCCGGTGCCGCCGACGATGATCGGCCTTGGACCGGTTTCGACCAGCGGTGCGGCGTCACGCAACCAGTGACCAACGGAGAAGGGCGTTCGTGCTTCGACATGCCCGTAGAGCGCATGCGCCGCCAAGGCGCAGTCTGCCGGTGTCGGCCGCGCCGTCAGCACCCGCCAGCAGTCGTATACCTGGCTGGCATCTGCATTGATGATTCGGCCGCCTTGCGCCTGTGCGATCCGCATCGCCAGGTCGGATTTGCCCGATGCGGTCGGGCCGGCGATCAGCACCGGTTTGTCGGGCGACAGGCTATCCAGAACAGTCGCTTCGGTCAGATGCAGTCGTTCGTTCATTTTTCGCTGTCATTCGGGCGGAGCCGCATTGATGTTCGCCTGCTTTTCCGACATTTTGCCGGCGAATACAAATGATCGCGCAGGAACTGCACTATGTCTTCCACCAAACCCAAGACTGCTTTCAAACGCGTGATGCTGAAAATTTCGGGCGAAGCGCTGATGGGCGATCAGGGCTTTGGACTACACCCACCGACCGTGGCGCGGGTCGCGCAGGAAGTGAAGTCAGTCCATGATATGGGTGTGGAAATCTGTATGGTGATCGGCGGCGGCAACATTTTCCGGGGCCTGCAGGGCTCCGCGCAGGGCATGGAGCGCACGACTGCGGATTACATGGGCATGCTGGCGACCGTGATGAACGCGCTCGCCATGCAGTCGGCGCTTGAGGGGCTGGGTATCCACACCCGGGTGATCACGGCGATCACCATGAACGAAGTCGCCGAACCGTACATTCGTCGTCGCGCCGTGCGTCACCTCGAAAAACAACGGGTGTGCATCTTCGCGGCCGGCACCGGCAACCCCTATTTCACCACCGACACCGCCGCCACGCTGCGCGCCAACGAAATGTCGTGCGAAGCGATTTTCAAAGGTACGAAAGTCGACGGTGTCTACGACAAGGACCCCGCTAAATTCCCGGATGCCAAACGCTACGACGTGATTTCCTACGACGAGGTTCTCAGCAAGCGTCTGGGGGTCATGGATGCCTCCGCGATTGCGCTGGCGCGGGACAACAATCTGCCCATCATCGTCTTTTCGCTCGATGAACCGGGGGGGTTCAGGGGTGTTCTCGCCGGTGAAGGAACTTACACCAAGGTGCAGGGCTGACGGTCGCGCCGGACACTCTGTACAGTGCGCAACGTGCCGCGCTATAGGACAGCGATAAAAAACAAAGGCAAACGAACATGTCAGAAGACTTCATGTTGGACACCGATGACCTGGAACGCCGGATGGACGGTGCCATGGCAAATCTGCGTACGGAATTCGCGTCGCTGCGAACGGGTCGTGCGAGCGCCTCGATGCTCGAACCCGTGATGGTGGAGGCCTACGGCCAGATGACCCCGATCAATCAGGTCGGTACGGTCAATGTTCCGGAGCCGAGGATGGTGACGATCAACGTTTGGGACAAGGGGTTGGTCAACAAGGTCGAGAAGGCGATCCGTGAGAGTGGCCTTGGCATAAACCCGCAGATGAACGGTACGATCATCATGCTCCCGATCCCGGAACTCAACGAAGAACGGCGGCGCGAGCTGACAAAAGTTGCGGGACAATACGCCGAACATGCGCGCGTTTCGGTACGGAACGTGCGGCGCGACGGCATGGACCAGATCAAGAAAGCCAAGAGCGACGGGCTGTCGGAGGATGACCAGAAGCTTTGGGAGGATGAGGTTCAGCAGATTACCGACCGTTACATCAAGGCCATTGATGACCAGCTGGCCACGAAGCAATCCGAAATCATGCAGGTCTGATCCGTGCTCGTCGTCCCGGCCATGCGCCGCGATATGATTGGTGGGCGGGCGGTCGCTGCGGCGTCAGGGTCACGCATTTTTTAAATTTTCTTTACCTGTGGTCAAGCTGTTCAGCCTGTGGCAATAAAAAGCTGCTAATTTGGACGATAAGGCGGCGGGGGCTGACGCATTGCTTCGGAGGATCTGAAAATCGAGCAGCACGTACATCAAGTCCCCGGCTTTGTCCCGGGATGCCCGCAACATGTCGCAATTATCATGGATGGCAACGGCCGTTGGGCCACGCAACGGGGCCGACCGCGTTTGTTCGGCCATCACGCGGGGGCCCGCAGGGTCCGCGAGATCGTAGAGGCCTGTCCTGAAATCGGCGTCCAGTATCTGACGATTTTTGCGTTTTCCACGGAAAACTGGAAGCGGACGCAAGCCGAAGTTGCGGGTCTCATGAACCTGTTCAAGCGCTACATCAGAAAGGAAACGCAAGACCTGAATAAATTCGGTGTCAGAGTACGTTTCATTGGCGATCGTGTGCGGCTGGACAAGAAGCTGACCGAGTTGATGGCGGGTCTTGAAAATGCGACTGCGGGCAATTCCAATGTGAATCTGACCATCGCCCTGAACTACGGCGGGCGTGATGAGGTCGCGCGGGCGACCAAGCGCCTCGCTCAGGACGTCGCCGCCGGAAAGCTCAAGCCCGAGAACATCGACGAGGAAACCCTGCCCAAATATCTCGATACCTGCGTGTTGCCGGACCCGGATCTGGTCATTCGCACCAGCGGCGAAGCGCGGATATCGAATTTCCTTTTGTGGCAGTCCGCGTACTCGGAATATGAATTCGTGGATACGCTCTGGCCCGATTTCACGCGCGCCGAGTTCGAGCATCTGTGCGCAAGCTACGGGAACCGCGACAGGCGATATGGCGGCGTGAGGGCGTGAGCCTGACATGACGGCCAGTCCGGAGAAATGGTCTGATCTGGCGGCGCGGCTGACTTCCGGTGCCGCGATGGTGGTGCTGGGCATCGGCGGCATCTGGGCTGGCGGCCATATTTTCCATGCAATGGTGGCCCTGATATGCGGCGTGATGGTCTGGGAACTGGTGCGCATGCTGCAACCCGAAGACCCGGGCATGGCGATCCGGCTCGGGCTGCTGGGGGGCTGCGCGACGGGTCTGGCGATATACCTGCCGGTCGGATTCGCATTGCCTTTCCTGCTGGCGCCTGCGCTGGTCGGCTTCGGACAGCTCAAACACTTCCGGACCATCTACATGACATTTACCGTGATGGTTCTGCTGGCCGGTTTCGGCATGATGTCCGTGCGGGATGACCTTGGCTTTGACTGGATGATGTGGCTTGTGCTGGTTGTGGTGGCGACGGATGTCGTCGGATATTTCGCCGGTCGCATTCTCGGCGGGCCGAAGTTCTGGCCGCGCGTCAGCCCCAAGAAAACATGGGCCGGCACGACTTTTGGCTGGGCCGGCGCGGCAGCTGTCGGCGCCGGATTCATGGTCTACGCGGGAAGCGGGCCCCAGCTCATCGGGGTATCCGTGGCGGTGTCCATGGCCAGTCAAATGGGAGACATCGCCGAAAGCGCGATCAAGCGCCGGGTGGGGGTCAAGGACAGCTCGAACCTCATTCCGGGCCATGGCGGTCTTCTGGATCGATTTGACGGCATGCTGGGCGCTTCTGTATTCCTGTTGATCATCGGGCCCTTTATCGGGTTTCCGCCGGGACTGGGATAAAAACAAGATGCGACGCGTCAGCATTCTGGGGGCGACCGGGTCGATCGGTCAGAATACGATCGACCTCATCGCCCGTGCGCCGGAAGACTATCATGTGGTGGCCCTTACCGGGGCGGGAAATATCGCGCAGCTCGCCATGGATGCACGCCGTCTGCAGGCCGAAATCGCCGTCACCGCTCATGACCACCTACTGACCCAGTTGCAGGATGCGCTGGCGGGATCCGGCGTTGAAGCCGCGGCAGGAAGGCAGGCGCTGACCGAGGCGGCGGCGCGCCCGGCTGATTGGGTGATGTCGGCGATTGTCGGCGCGGCCGGGCTTGCACCGGGGCTGAAAGCGCTGCAGCAGGGGGCCACTCTGGCGCTGGCCAACAAGGAATCCCTGGTGTGCGCGGGCGAGTTGATGCTGAAAACAGCACAAGCGCATTCCGCCCGTCTGCTGCCGGTGGACAGCGAACACTCTGCCGTGTTTCAGGCGCTGGCGGGCGAGGACATCGAAGCGGTGGAACGCGTCATCATCACGGCCAGCGGCGGCGCATTCCGTGACTGGCCGGTCGAAGAGCTTGCCCATGCAACACTCGATCAGGCGTCGAGCCATCCCAATTGGAACATGGGGCAGCGGATCACCATCGACTCGGCGTCCATGTTCAACAAGGCGATGGAGCTTATTGAAACAAAGGAGTTTTTCGGCGTTCTGCCGGAGCAGATCGAAGTGCTCATCCACCCCGAGTCGATGATCCATGCGATGGTCGGTTTCAAGGACGGAGCGCTGATGGCGCATGTGGGCCCGCCGGACATGCGCCATGCCATCGGCTATGCGCTTCACTGGCCGGAGCGTCGCGCCTTGCCGGTCGAGCGACTGGATCTGGCGGCCATCGGGCAGTTCAGCTTCCGCGCGCCCTGCGAGACGCGCTGGCCCGCTTTGCGCCTCGCGCGCGAGGTGATGCGCGCCGGTGGTCTGGCCGGCGCGGTCTTCAACGCGGCCAAGGAGACGGCACTGGACGGTTTCATCTCCGGGCAGATCGGATTTACCGACATGGCGGGCGTTGTCGAAGAGGTTCTGGACAAACTGTCAGCCAAGCCGGGACACATTGATGCCACCATGACCCTTGATAACGTCGCGCAAACAGACCATCTCGCCCGTCAGGAAGCGCAATCGGTCATCAACAGGAAAGCAGCTTAGTTTTGGACATCATGACGCTCATCCCGCAGTTCGGCGGGCTCATCTGGACAATTGCGGCATTCATTCTGGCGCTCTCCGTCATCGTGGCGATTCACGAATACGGGCACTATATCGTCGGTCGCTGGTCCGGCATCCATGCTGATGTTTTTTCAATAGGATTTGGCCCGGTGCTGTATTCACGCGTCGACAAGCGGGGCACCCGATGGCAATTCGCGGCTTTGCCGTTTGGCGGCTATGTGAAATTCGCGGGTGACGCCAATGCCGCTTCGGGCAAGGACGAAGACGCCATGGCGAAGATCGAACACGATCCCGCGAAACTCCGGGCGACGATGCACGGCGCGCCTCTGTGGGCGCGGGCCGCGACCGTGGCGGCGGGACCGGTTTTCAATTTTGTCCTGTCCATTTTTGTCTTCGCCGCGGTTGTTCTGACGGATGGTGTGTCACGCGATCCCCTGACGGTTGGAGAAATGCGCCCGCTGCCGTCGGACGCACTCTGGTCGCAGCCGGCCTACAAGGACCTGGATGTTCTGCAGGCCGGCGACGAAATCCTGACCATCGACGGCGGCGTTATGCCGAGCACCGAGGACCAGGAAGCATATGGTCTGTTCCTTGATGAACTGCCCCATCAACAGGTGCTTGACTATACCGTGTCGCGGAACGGGCTGGAAACGGATGTCGTCGGGCCATATCTGATGCCGCCGGTCGTCAACGGGCTCAGTCCGCAAAGCGCGGCGATCCGCGCGGGCCTGGAGTTGGGCGATGTTGTCGTCGCGATCGATGGCGAACCCGTCTACGCATTCGACGAGTTGAAAAACGCCGTGGAAAGCGGGAATGGCGCCACGCTTGACCTCACGATCTGGCGGCAGGGCGAGACACTCGAAGTGTCGCTCACCCCGAAGCGGGTCGACGAGCCGACGGAAGACGCAGGCTTTGAGACCCAATGGCGCATCGGCATTGTGGGCGGCCTGGCATTCGAACCTGCGACCGAAAGTCCGGGTCTGGCTCAGGCCTTGTCGGGAGGCGTGGCGCAGACATGGCGTATCATCGAGGGGTCGATGTCGGGTCTGATGCACATGATCACGGGCGCCATCAGCACTTGCAACCTGAGCGGCCCCATCGGCATCGCAGAGACGTCGGGCGCAATGGCGAGCCAGGGCGCGCAGAGCTTTATCTGGTTCATTGCCGTGCTCAGCACGGCAGTCGGCCTTCTCAACCTTTTCCCGGTGCCGGCGCTGGATGGGGGCCATCTGGTGTTTTACGCCTACGAGGCGGTTTCCGGCAAACCGCCAAGCGACAAGGCGCTCCGCGTTCTGATGACGTTTGGTTTCGCAACTGTCTTGACGCTGATGCTGTTCGCCTTGAGCAACGACATATTCTGTCCGTAGCGCTTTTGCATCCCCGATCGGTGGCCGAAGCCGGGCGCAAGCGTCCCGAAACTTGTCAGAATCTGCCAAAAAGCAGCCACAATCCCCCTGTATACGAGTCTCTGAAACTCTCGGAGAACAGACTATGCAAGCGATGCAAAATGGATACCGTGGGCTGAGCCTGTTGCTGGACCTGAATTGGGACCGCTTTCTGTATGTCTCTACGATCGCATTGGCGCTTGGCGCAGGCGCCTGGATCGGTACGCTGTTCGGGTAGCGGAGAGAATCAGGAATCCCGAAGAGCGCGTGATCCAGCGTGCCGCCGCCTTCGTGACGAACCCTATCTAGTATCCACACGGATTCCACCCCCATAGTTTTGACATTCGGTCTCGTTATCGGTACTCACGACGAAAGACTTAGCTGAGGACCGGGGCAGATCATGGCATGGGGCATTACTGGTGGGCAGGCCGCAAGGCGCGCCCCGTCGTTTTCCGTAAGCAGTTTTTTGCGCGCCTCCATATTATTCATAGCTATATCAGGTGCTTGGTTGTCGTTTGCGACGACCGTCCACGCGCAGCAGCTTACAATCACGAGAGTCAACATTGAAGGGAACGCGCGGATCGGAGATGCAGCGATCCTGTCACGCGCGGGAATCGTCCCCGGAGAAGCGCTCACCGAAGGGCAGTTGAATGCCGGATTGCAGCGCCTTGTCGAATCCGGGTTGTTCGAAAGCGTCGACTTTGAACCGCGCGGCAACACGCTGAACATCACGGTTGTCGAATATCCCACGATCAACCGGATCAATTTCGAAGGAAACCGCCGCATCGATGATGAAACGCTGGCCGCTGCGATAAACTCAAACGAGCGTCGCGTTTTCAACCCTGCTCAGGCGGAGCGGGATGCAGCCATTATCGCCGAAGCCTATGCATCGGAAGGTCGCATTGCTGCGCGTGTGACGCCCACGATCATCCGCCGCTCTGACAACCGGGTCGATCTCATTTTTGAAATCTTCGAAGGCGACAACATCGAGATCGAACGCATCAGCTTTACGGGCAACCGTGTTTTCTCCGACCGTCGCCTGCGCAGTGTTCTCGAAACCAAGCAGGCCGGTCTTTTCCGGGCATTCGTCCGCGCCGACACGCTGGTGGCGGATAGGCTCGAGTTTGACCGGCAGTTGTTGCGGGATTTTTACCTGTCCCGCGGATACATCGACTTCCAGACGAATTCCGTAAATGCAGAACTGACCGAAGAGCGTGACGCATATTTCGTGGTGTTCGACGTACAGGAAGGCCAGCAGTTCCGCATCGGCGAGGTGACCGTGGTCAGCGAAATCGCTGGCGCCGACGAGGATGTTTATGCGGGGGTCGCGAAAATAAAAACTGGAAACGTGTACTCGCCGACGCTGATCGAGAACGATATTGCGCGCATGGAACGAAAAGCCATAGCCGATGGCGTTGATTTTCTCAGGGTAGAGCCGCGTATCACCCGTGACGAACGAAATCTGGCGGTTAATGTCGAGTATGTGCTGTCCCGCGGACCGCGCGTATTCGTCGAGCGCATCGACATCGAGGGCAACACAACGACACTCGATCGCGTGATACGGCGCCAGTTCGACAGCGTCGAGGGCGATCCGTTCAATCCGCGCGAAATCCGCGAGGCGGCCGAGCGGATACGGGCCCTTGGTTTCTTTGCCACTGCGGAGGTCGATGCGCGGGAAGGATCGACGCCGGATCAAGTCTTGGTCGATGTGAACGTCGAAGAGCAACCGACAGGATCGCTGTCCTTTGGCGCGTCCTTTTCGACAAACGGTGGTATAGGCTTCGCGATCCAGTTCAGAGAACGCAACTTTCTGGGGCGCGGGCAAAACCTCGGATTGTCCGCTTCAACAGCACGCAACGACAGATTTTACCAGTTTGACTTTACCGAACCGGCGTTCCTGGGGCGCGATGTCTCCTACAGCATCAACCTCGATGCCTCGAACACGAACAGCAACTTTGTTTCTTACGACACGCGCCGGTTTCTTTTCCGCAACGCGTTGACCTTCCCGGTAGGTGTGAATTCGCGACTGCGTCTGAGCCACACATTGGACCAGACAAAAATGAAGGATGGCTCTGACGATAGCGGTCCGATCATCAAGCGGGACATCAAGGAAGGGAAACGACTTAACAGCCTTGTTGGTTACCAGTTCAGTTACGATACCCGCCGCACAGGCCTTGACCCAACGGCCGGGTATCTTCTCGAGTTCGGGCAGGAATTCGCAGGCCTGGGAGGCGACAATACCTTCATTCTTTCAACGGCACGTGTTGCTGGAGAGCGCCGGGTATTCAGAGACGATGTCCTTCTGCGTGCGTCTGTCGAAGGCGGCGCACTGAACTATCAAAGTGGCGTCAACCGGGCCGTTGACCGCTTTATTCTGAACTCGACCAACATTCGGGGGTTCGAACCGGGCGGCATCGGACCAAGGGATTTGTCAGAAGGGGATGAAGATCCTCTGGGCGGAAACTTCTTTGTTGCTGCGCGTTTTGAAGCACAGTTTCCCTTGGGCTTGCCGGAAGAATACGGCATCAAGGGAGGATTGTTTTACGACGTAGGTAACTTGTGGAACCTCGATGATGTCG
Organism: Roseobacter sp.; assembly: GCA_050124275.1. GTDB lineage: Bacteria > Pseudomonadota > Alphaproteobacteria > Rhodobacterales > Rhodobacteraceae > Roseobacter. Next base: position 16,838 of record JASFFN010000002.1, read on the forward strand.
ACCTGAGCGGGGGTGATGTTGTCGGAAAAAACGGCTCGTTCCGACATGTGATCGGCGTATCACTGTTGTGGACTACACCCCTTGGTCCCCTGCGCTTTAATTTGTCGGAGGCGATCAAGAAAGAAAGTTTCGACCGGACGCAGAACTTTGAAGTCACGATCAGCACGACGTTCTGAAGCCATTTTTGCATGGCTGTTCATATGCCTGACTTTTGCTCTGGCCGTTTCTGGTGCGGGCATCCCGGTACGAGCACAATCCGTGCCAAAGCTTCAGATCGAAAGCCCTATCCTCACGATCGACTCTGACCGGATGTTCGCAGATAGTAGGTATGGGCAGCAGACCATACGGCGAATTGAGGCGCTGGGAGCGGCTCTGGCAGAGGAGAACACACGTATCCAACAGGACCTCGAGGAAGAAGAGCAAAGGCTTACGGACCTGAGGCCAACCATCAGTCCCGAAGAATTCCGTGACCTGGCGGACGCATTTGATGCGAAGGTGCAGGAAACGCGTCGAAGGCAAGAGGCCAAAAGCCGGGAGCTGAACACAAGCCTCGAGAACCGGCGGGTCGTCTTTCTGAACTATGCCCTGCCGGTTCTCGAGCAGCTGATGCGCGAAACCGGCGCAGCGGTCGTGCTGGAGCAGCGGTCGGTATTCATCAGCTCCAACCTGATTGATATCACTCAGGTTGCAATCGAACGATTGGACATGGTGCTGGACGAGTCGGATGTGCGCGATGTTCAAGGTGACGCGGAGTAGCCTGCTTGCTCCCGCTTTGTTGACTTGCTAGGCAGAGCGGCACGTCCTCGAAAGCAAAAGGCATTGACATGAGTTCAGACCTCGCAAGTGCGGATATTCAACTGATCCAGCGCATTATCCCTCATCGGTATCCGTTTCTGCTTGTCGACAAGGTGTTGGAAATCAATGGCACTGACTCTGCGCTGGGGATCAAGAACGTGACGATGAACGAGCCGCATTTTCAAGGGCATTTTCCTGGCCTGCCGGTCATGCCGGGGGTCACGATCGTGGAGGCCATGGCGCAGACGGCTGCCGTCATGGTCGGAGTCGCGCTTGATCTGGCGGACAAGGACATGAAAGTCTACTTCATGGCCATCGACAAGGTAAAGTTCCGGCGCAAGGTCGGACCGGGTGATGTACTTGAAATGCGCGTCAACACGTTGCGTGGCAAACCGGGCGGAAAGGTCTGGCGTTTTGGCGGGGTCGCCTCCGTAAGTGGCGAAATGGCCGCCGAAGCCGAATTCACCGCGATGATGGATATGAACTGACCAATGACCAACATCCACCCCAGCGCGGTGGTCGAGCCCGGCGCGACACTCGATCCGACAGCAAAGGTCGGACCGTTTTGTGTTGTGGGATCTGAAGTTACCCTGGGGCCCGAGGTCGAGTTGCGGCATCATGTGGTGGTCTCAGGCCGGACAACAATCGGTCAGGGGACGATCGTGTTTCCGTTTGCCGTGATCGGAGAGATCCCGCAGGATCTGAAGTTCAAAGGCGAGCCGTCCGAGTTGATCATCGGTGAACGGAATCGGATTCGGGAACATGTAACGATGAACGGCGGCACCGAAGCCGGTGGCGGGGTGACGCGCGTCGGCGATGACTGCCTGTTCATGGCGGGGTGTCACGTGGCGCATGACGCAACGATCGGGAACCATGTCGTTCTCGTGAACTCCGTTGCCATAGCGGGCCACTGCATTCTCGAGGATGACGTGATTGTCGGTGGTCTGTCGGGAGTCCATCAGTATGTCCGCATCGGACGAGGGGCCATCATCGGGGCGGTGACGATGGTCACCAAGGACGTAATTCCCTATGGTCTTGTTCAGGGACCGCGCGGAGAGCTTGACGGCCTGAACCTCGTGGGCCTGAAACGGCGGGGCGTCGGCCGCAGCGATATCACGGCACTACGCGCCGCGTTCCAAATGCTGGCGCAGGGGGAAGGCAGTTTCGAAAGCCGCGCGCAGCGCCTGCAGGATGAAACAAACAGCGACTATGTGCGTGAAATCGCCTCCTTCATCACGTCCGGCAGCGATCGTCGCATCCTGATGCCGCGCTGATGCTGGCACTGGTTGCAGGAAGCGGTGTTTTGCCGGGGCATGTCGCAAGACGGCAGCCCGAAAAGCCTCTGATCTGCGTGCTTGACGGAAACGCGCCTCAGGATCTTGAGGCCGATGTGACCTTCCGGTTGGAAAATTTCGGGACTTTGCTCTCCGATCTCGCTGCAACCGGCGTGACGCAGGTTTGTTTCTGTGGCGCGATCAAGCGCCCGTCGTTCGATCCCGACATGCTCGCCACGGCGACCCGCCCCCTTGCCCCGCGTCTGATGAAAGCGCTCGAAGAGGGCGATGACAGCGCACTGCGCCTTGTCATGTCGCTGTTCGAAGGCCACGGAATGACGATCCTCGGCGTTCAGGATCTGGTGCCTGATCTCCTGATCGGTGAAGGCCAGATGACGGCGACCCCGCTCACTCCCGCAATGGAGCGCGACATCGCCCGGGCGGATGCCATCCTGGCGGCACTTGCGCCGCTGGATGTGGGGCAGGGTTGCGTGGTTGGTGGGGGGCAGGTCTGGGGTATCGAAACCGTCGGAGGCACCGATCACATGCTGCTTGGTCTTCCACCCGAAGTCCGCTTTGCAGAGGCCTTGCTGGTGAAGGGGCCTAAACAGGGGCAGGACATCCGGATCGATCTGCCAACAATCGGCCCCGATACGATCGACGCGGTCATGCATGCGGGGCTGTCGGGTCTGGTGGTCGCGGCCGGGCAAACCATCCTGTTGTGCCGCGACGAGACGCTTGCCCGAGCGAATGAAGCCGGCTTGGTCTTTTGGTCGCGCCCGGGCGTGTGATGCGGGTTTTCATCATTGCGGGAGAGCCTTCGGGCGACAAACTGGGCGGCGCCTTGATGCGAGGTCTGAAGAAACTGCATCCGGACATCGCCTTCGACGGGATCGGTGGCCCAGACATGCAGGCACAGGGTCTCAAGAGCCGCTTCGACATGAGCGAGCTCAGCATCATGGGCCTCCTCGAAATTCTGCCCAGGTATCGCGCTCTGAAAAGACGCATCCGAGAGACTGCGGACAGGGTGATCGCTGATGAACCGGATGTACTGATCTCCATCGACTCCCCCGAATTCTGTTTCCGCGTCGCCAAGAGAGTCAAAGCGAAAAGCAATGTTCCCACGGTGCACTATGTCGCGCCGACCGTCTGGGCATGGCGTCCGTGGCGCGCTTCAAGAATTGCGGAATACGTGGATCACCTGCTGGTCCTGTTCCCGTTTGAGCCTGCCTGTTTCGAACCGCATGGCATGAGTTGTGACTTTGTCGGGCATCCGGTGGTGGCAGAGCCGGTGGCGTCGGAGAATGAGGCAATGTCGTTTCGCGCAGCACATGGCATTGCAGATGCGCCGGTGCTGCTGGTTTTGCCGGGCTCCCGGGCTGCGGAAGTGAAAAGGTTGAAGGATGTCTTCGGCAAAGCTGTAAAATCCTTCGTTGACGTACACACGGATGCGCGCGTCGTGGTCCCCGCCGCGGTGCCGGTCGCGGATATGGTTCTGGAAGCGGTCGAGAGCTGGCCTGTGCGGCCTGTGGTGCTTGACCCGCGTGCCGGTGGGACCGCGCGGGCGCAACAGGAAAAACGCGCGGCCT
>JASFFN010000003.1:0-17042 GCA_050124275.1 Roseobacter sp.
TAGAGGTCTCGCCGCCTTATGACACGTCCGGCAATACGGCGCTCACCGGCGCCAACATTCTCTTCGAGTTGCTTTGCGTCCTGCCCGGTGTTGCGTATCGATGACAGATCGGGCAGAGAAAAAACACCTTTATCCACATGTGTCCGGAAGCGTCTGATGCGGTATGTTCTGGGAATAATTCTCTTGGCCGTCCTCGGGCTCATGCTGTTTATCCGGCTGGCGCCGACCGATCCGGCGCAGTGGCACACCGCCCTCGGCGCCGTTGAGGACGCCGACGGTGCCGGCAGCGCCATGCGTGTTCTCAAGGCGGATGCATCGGTGCTTGCGCGGGCGGATGCCTACATGCGGTCGTTGCCCCGCACCAAAGCGATCGCGGGCAGCGTGGAGGACCGGCATATTACCTATGTGACGCGGTCGTTAGTGTTCGGGTTTCCGGATTACACGACGCTGCAGTACTCCGAAGCCGAGGGGCTCTTCAAAGCTTTCGCGCGGCTGCGCTTCGGAAAATCAGATTTTGGCGTCAACCGCGAGCGTCTGGATGGGTTGTTCGCCGCGCTCCAGTGAGGACGACAGGCACCCCTGTTCGACCTCGCGCCACATCGGCACGTTCAGCGACATCTGGCACTGGGCCATGAACATCCGCCCGTCGACCTGCATGCAGATCGTCTCACCCAGCTCCACGCGGGCGCCGGAGCGGTCCGTGCAGTAACACTCCACCGTTTTTCCACTGGGATAGGTGATGTCGGCGCTGGCCGTCATCGCGATAAAGACAAGGGCGCAGGATAGTCGTATCATGCCGTACACTTAACACGGAATGCGGCCTTGACCAACGGCTTTCAATATCGGATGGCAGGAGGATGATCCCTCTGGAAAGACTTCGGCAGATCACGGACCGCTTTCAGTATCTGGAAGCGGCGATGGCTGCAGGAAATGGTGGTGGCGATATCGCGACGCTTGCCAAGGAATATTCCGATCTGCGCCCGGTCGTGGAGCAGATCGATGCCTACCAGCAGCTGCTGAGCGATCTGCAAGAGGCCGAAGAGATGCTTGGCGATCCGGATCTCGCCGTGCTCGCAGAAGAGGAAGTCCCGCGCATAAAGGCGGCGCTTCCAAAGGCCGAGAAAGCTTTGCAGCTTGCGCTTCTGCCAAAAGACGAGGCGGATTCGAAAGCGGCGATGCTGGAAATCAGACCCGGCACCGGCGGCGATGAGGCAGCCCTTTTTGCCGGCGATCTGCTGCGCATGTACCAGCGCTATGCCGAGGCCAAGGGCTGGAAGATGGAGATCATAGAGCTCCAGGAAACCGAGCTCGGGGGGATCAAGGAAGTGGTGGCCCACGTCAAAGGACAGGACGTTTTCGCACGCCTGAAGTTCGAAAGCGGCGTGCACCGCGTGCAGCGCGTGCCGTCAACCGAAAGCGGCGGGCGTATCCACACATCGGCCGCGACCGTCGCGGTCCTGCCCGAAGCCGAAGACGTGGACATCCGAATCGATCCCGGCGATCTGCGCATCGACACGATGCGTGCCTCGGGGGCAGGCGGGCAGCATGTGAACACGACGGATTCGGCGGTGAGAATCACCCATGTCCCCACCGGCATCGTGGTGACGAGTTCGGAGAAATCGCAGCACAGAAACCGCGAGATCGCGATGCAGGTGCTGAAAGCGCGGCTTTACGATCTGGAGCGTCAGCGCGTCGACAGCGCGCGATCCGCCGACCGCGCCGCGCAGGTCGGCTCCGGCGACCGTTCCGAACGCATTCGAACCTACAACTTTCCGCAGGGCAGGATGACCGATCACCGGATCAATCTGACGCTCTACAGGCTTGACGCGGTGATGCAGGGTGATCTGGACGAGATCGTTGACGCATTGACTGCGGATGCGCAGGCACGGCTCATGGCGGAGATGGGCGCGTGACCGCCGCCGAAGCGATGGTTGTTGCCGTGGCGCGGCTGCGCGCTGCCGGTGTGCCGGATCCGGCGCGCGATGCACGTGTCCTGCTGGCGCACGCAGCGCAGGTCGATGCCGCCCGCGTAACGCTGATCGCGCCCGAAGACATCGCGCCGGAAATCGCGGAGCGTTACGATCAGCTGGTGGCGTTGCGTGCAGTGCGCGTGCCGGTTTCGCAGCTCATCGGATCGCGCGGATTCTACGGGCGGCGTTTCGAGATATCGAATGAGGTGCTGGATCCGCGTCCGGAAACGGAAACCCTGATCGAAGCGGCGCTTTCAGTGCCGTTCCACACGGTGCTTGATCTTGGGGTCGGTTCGGGCTGCATTCTGGTCACCCTGCTGGCCGAGCGGCCCAATGCCACGGGCGTTGGCATCGACATCAGCGAATCCGCCTGCCTGCAGACCAGCGCGAACGTCGTCCTGCACGGTGTCGCCGACCGGGCGTCGGTTTTTCAGTCGGACTGGTTTGACGCCGTCGAAACCCGTTTTGACCTGATCGTGTCCAATCCGCCGTATCTCGCCGAACACGAGATGGCGGCGGCGCAGCCTGAACTGCGCGATCACGAGCCGCGCGCGGCGCTTACCGATGGGGCAGATGGTCTTTCGGCCTATCGCGTCATTGCAACGCAGGCGCAGGGGTATCTGAACGCGGACGGCAGGGTGCTGGCCGAGATCGGATGGCGCCAGGCACCGGATGTGATGCGGATCTTCGAAGAGCAGGGCTGGGGGGAAATCGCGGTTTTGCCGGATCTGGATGGTCGGGACAGGGTGCTGCTGGCGTCGAAACCGGGGTGAATTGGCCCGTCTGGACGACAAAATCGGCCTTTTCCATATCGCGAGACGGATTTTCTCTTGCAGCGATGGCTCAGCCGTGCTTAGACAAGATAGTTGCGGTGGAGGAGGCCAGAGGTGGCGGTCCCGCGCGGCATTATGCCCGACATATGGAACAACCGGACGCATCAAGCAACGTAACGCGCACCCGGCGAGACATTAAACAGCACGAAGGCTGAGCAAGCTTCATGAAATCATCGAGATCACGGTCCCGGTCGAAGGGAAACCGCAACAGGCCCAGCAATCAGGGCGGCAACGTTATCAACCGCGTATTCGATAGCTCGGGACCGGAAGGTAAAGTGCGCGGCACGCCGCAGCAGATCATCGAAAAGTATAACCAGTTGGCTCGTGACGCCCAGCTCAGCAACGACCGCGTCGCCGCGGAAAACTTTCAGCAGCACGCGGAGCATTACACGCGCCTTCTCAGCGATGCGCAGCGCGAGATCGACCAGCGCCGCGAAGAGCAGGAGCGCCAGAACCGCGAACGGCAGGCGGAACGCGACCGGGAGCGAGCGGAGCGGCAGGAACGTGAGCAGGCGCAGCCGCAAATGGAGAACCAGTCTCAGCCTCACGTCGTCGCGGACGATGCCGACAGTGACAGTGGTCTGGTGGAAACGCCAGAAAGCCGGCCAAAGCAAAAACGCGCGCCTCGTCGAAAGCCACGCGCAGAGCCCGATCAAACCTCCGAGGGCGGGGATGGCGTATCAGACGCCCCTTCCAAGGAAGGGGACGCACCGAAGGCTGCGGAATAGAATTGATCTCGCCAGTTTTGTTTTTCGCTAGTTGTTCGAATTCAATACGCGCGCGAGGGCGCAAAAACCTGCCAAAGAAACCTGCTCGGCACGATCTGTCGGTCTGAGACCCGCCTCGCGCAATCTGTCTTCGATGTCCGGGCTGAAGCCTCTGAGAGCGGCACGCAACATCTTGCGCCGCTGGTTGAAGGCCGTCGCCACCACCTTGCTGAGCGTCGGCGCATCCGCGGGAAATCGCGGCTGAGGCAGGGCTGTGAGGTGGACCACGCTGCTCGACACCTTCGGGGGTGGCGTGAAGGCCTCGGGCGGCAGGTGCATCACGATCCGCGCGTCGCAGCGCCATTGCGCTAGGATTGCGAGACGTCCGTAAGCCTTGGTGCCGGGATGCGCCACGATGCGTTCGGCAACCTCGCGCTGAAACATCAGCGTCAGGCTTTGCCAGAACGGCGGCCACTGAGGTGGTGTCAGCCAGCGTGTCAAGAGTTCCGTGCCGACGTTGTAAGGCAGATTGGATACGATGCGAATGGGCGGCTCAAGGTGCGGCACAGGGTCGATACCAAGCGCGTCGCCTTCGAGAACCTCAAGCCTGCCGGGATAGACAGCGGCAACTTCTGCCAAGGCGGGCAAACAGCGTTTGTCTTTTTCGATGGCAAGCACGCGCCGCGCCCCTTCGGCGAGCAAGCCGCGCGTCAGGCCGCCGGGGCCCGGTCCGACCTCGAGCACGTCGCATTGGCTCAGATCACCGGCCTGACGCGCGATCTTGGCCGTCAGATTGAGATCGAGCAGAAAATTCTGCCCCATCGATTTTCGCGCCTGCAGATCGTGGCTCCGGATAACCTCGCGCAGCGGCGGAAGCTGGTCGATGGCGCTCATGACGCCGGCGCTTCGCGATGGTCAGGCACCGACTGACGCCATTCGTGCGGCCAGTCTGATCGCTTCGACCATGCTTGTGGGGTTGGCAATACCTTTTCCGGCGATATCAAAGGCCGTCCCATGGTCGGGCGAGGTGCGCACGAAGGGCAGGCCCAGCGTCACGTTCACGCCGCGATCGAAATCCAGCGTCTTGATCGGGATCAATGCCTGATCGTGATACATGGCGATGGCCGCGTCATACCCGGCGCGCGCGCGGTCATGAAACATGGTATCCGCCGGCAGGGGGCCTCTGACCAGAATGCCCGACGCCGCCATTTCCCGCACCAGAGGCTCCATCCAGTCGATCTCCTGATGTCCCATCGCGCCGCCCTCACCGGCATGCGGATTGAGACCGGCGACGGCGATCCTTGGGTTCGCGATACCGAAGCGTCGGCGCAGCGCGTCGTCGGTAATCTGAATCGTCTCGCGCAACAGATCCGGGGTGAGGTGCCGCGGTACCTCCTCGAGCGGGATATGGATCGTTGCGGGGACGACGCGCAGTTTTTCGGACGCCAGCATCATCACGGCGCGCGACCCGCCCGGCGCGAGAGACTGCAAGAACTCCGTATGCCCCGGATAGGCAAACCCGGCGCCGTCGATCAGCGCTTTTTTGTGAATGGGGGCGGTGCACAGGGCAGCGGCCTGCCCGCCTAGCACGAGGCCGGTGCAGGCTGCGATCACATCGATCACATCCTGCGCATTTGCAGGATCGGGCTGGCCCGGTGCCGTTTCGGCGGCGAAGTCGTGATGCAATACGGGCAAAGCCCGCGACACGACATCGTATGTCTGTGATATGTCGGTCACCACTTCATATGCCGCGTCCTCGGGCAGATGGCGGGGATCGCCCATCCATACCATCGGGATCGACCCCCCGAGCACCCGCCATGCGGCGGCAGCGATTTCAGGGCCGATACCCGCCGGTTCCCCGCAACTGATGAGCACCGGTGGGATCGGAGGTGTCATTGGATCTGGATACGCGCGTCAGCGAGCAGCTGGTCCATGAAACTGTCAGCGATCGCGTTCAGCCGGCTGCTCCGCAACGCCAGGGAAACTTCCTCGCGGTCCGTACCTTCATTGATGACCGCTGTGCGTCCGCACAACATCAGGAAAACCAGAACCTGCCCGTTGGAGCGTGTCAGGGCGACTGAGGATTCCCCCGGATCCAGCTTGCTGAGTTCCAAAGCAAAATCATTCGGAAGTTCGGCAGGCGGTCTGCTTTCCCGCTCCAGCACTTCCGGGGGCTGCCCCTGCGCGACGCCGTACAGATCATCGCAGACATCAATGCCGTTCCTGATCTTCGCGGCTTCGGCCAGCGCTTCGGGCGTTCGGCCGCCCGGTATGTAATAGGCTGCGTACTCGATTGCAGCGAATTCCTCGGCCTGGACACCGGTTTCTTCGATCCCGCGCAGCTGGAAAAGGGCGACGGCATCCGGAATCGCGATGGGGTCGGTCACTTCGCCCGGTGCCAGGGCGAGAACCAGCGGGCGCAACACCGGCGGAAGTTCGTTGACGGGGCGCCACGGCAGCCGGCCTCCGTCATCCCGCGTCGCGGTCGCGGAATATTGCCGTGCATAATCCGAAAACTCCGCCTCCGATTGCGATGCCGCGATAATCGCCGCCAGTTCCTCCACTTCCTGCAATCGATCGGGCGGCGCGGGTATGATGATCTCGGACAAAAGCACGCTCACTCTGCTGCCACCACCACCGCTGCCCAGTGCCTGGTCGATTTCGGCATCGGTCACCTCCAGCCGTGGTCCGAACCGCGCCTGGATATACTCACGCCAGGAAACACCGACGGTGACGAAGTCTATGAATGTTTCCCGCGCGACACCGTTCTCCTCGAGGATAACAAAAAATTCTTCGGCTGTCAGATTTACGCGCTGTGCGAATTCTTCGAGACCCGCTGTTATGGCTTCCTCGGGCAACTCCAGGCCGGCGCTGGCGACGGCTTGAGAACGCAGCCGTTCTTCGATCAGGCTTTGGACCACTGCATCGCGGCTCGACCCGGGTGCATTCAGCAGCGTCAGGAAGCGCTGGCGTTGTTCGATTTCGAACTCCGTGATCACCGAGTCGTTTACAAAGACCGCGGGGCTGAAGAGCCCCTGGGAAACCGCTTGGCCCGCACCGAAAACGGTCATGAAGAGAAGCAGAGCCGCAAAACGATTTTTCATATTGTTCATCAGTCCGTTACCCGCAACTTCTAGAGTATTTTTCCGTCCCACTGCGCGCGGAGAATCCCCGCAGGCCAATGGATAGGCCAAAAGTGGTCGCCGGGTCAAAGCTCGACGAGGATCCGTACCGCCGCCTGACAGAGAAATCGACCTCAATGCACTCATTCGTATAAGCCAGTCCGAGTCTTGCTTCGGACGCTCGGTTTGCTACCAGGTCATAACGCCAGTCCCCGCCTACGCGCCAACTGTTGTTCAGGTTCACAAAGCCATCGAGAAAGATTTCGGAGGTGTCGAGAGATCGGTTTTCAGCCGGATCCGCTATGAGCCAGATGTAACTGCCAGCAATTCCGCCGTGCTCATTTTCATATGCGCCCAGAACTTCGGCCTTGGTGAAGTCGAAGCTGGTGTCGACAAGCGTGCGCGCGATCATTTCGAGGCCGTTTTCCGTTTTGATCTGACCGGCCACCAGGATATCCGACGACGTGCCGGAGAGACCGGACGATTCCGTGAAATCGCTGTCATCTTCCGTCCGCAGAACCTGCCCGAGTGTCAGCGCATGTTCGGTCCCTGACGGAGCGAAGCGCGACCAGTTTATGCCATAGGCGAAAACACCATTGCGCTCGCGCCGGTCCGGCCCGGGAAACCGGGACAGGGAAAGCAGGTTTCCGTCGTCGAAATCCACGAGCGTACTTTCCTCGTTCGGAATATCCAGTTGAGAGTTTCCGGTCCAGGCGAGTTGTGCAACCGGTTCCAGAAACTGCGTTGCACCGCTTTGCTCGGTGCGGGTCATGGGATAGCGCAATGCAAGCGATGTAAACGGCGTCACCTGGGACTGGTGCCGGTCGACTTTGCTGTCTTGGCGGATATCGAATATATCCGCTGCCAGTCCGATTTGTGCTTCTGCGCGCAGGCCTCCGCTGAAGGTGTAGCTGTTGAGCCATTTCGCCTCCGTATTGAAGCGCGCTAGGTCCCGCCCGACGATATCATCATCGGAATAGCGCTTGTGACCATGCAGGTTGGTCGTAAAGCGGAATTCGCCGCCGATGCCCGCCGGAAAGAAACGCCGCTGGTAAAACATATCTCCAATAACGGAAGGGATTTGCGAGTTGCGTTCGTTGTCGCGCAGGGACTCGTAGTTTATCAGGCTTCCCGCAACGTATTCGTCACGTCTTGCGCGGCTGATCGCCACTTGGCTGACCAGACGGTCCGCACCGGAATAATCGTATTCCTTCAGGTAGGAGTCGTCAGTCGTTTTTCTGATGTCGAAACTGAGCTTGAAGTCGTTTCTCAGATCGAAATTGCCTTCGCCGAAGAAATAGCCTCGGGTCTTGTTCTTGCGCAGGTCATCGCGTGAGATTGCGCCATCAAACTGTATCTCACCGTTGACGAAAGCCTGCCTGTAGCGCAGTTCGAGTGTTTTCGTCTTGCCCGAGACATAGGGTGTAAAGGTAATGTCGCGGTGGTCGCCAAGAGTGACGAAATAGGGCACCTTGATCCCAAGCCCCAGATCGGAATTCTGCCGCCAGGACGGAATCAGAAATCCGGTTGCCCTTTCCACGGTCGGGTCGGGAAGTCGCAGACGCGGCAGGTAAAGCACTGGCACGTGGCCGATACGCAGTTGCGCCTGATCGAAGTAGAGTTGCCGTTCTTGCTTGTCGTGGATGATGCGGCGCGCCCGGATCTGCCATAGGGGCGGCTTCCCGTCGTCGCACGTCTTGCACGAGGTGACGGCCGTCTTGTAGAGTTGGCTGTAGCGGTCATCGACACGCTGCACCTGCGCCGTCGCGAGCTGCAATTGCTGGTCGATCACGATGCGCGCGCTGGTTATCAGGCCGGTCTGGAGCGATGCATCAAGGTCTGCCGCATCCGCGAGAATGACAACGGACTCTCCATCCTGTATTCTGATCGGCCCGGTAATGACCAGTGCGCCGGTTCTGCGGCTGTAGCGTATCTCGGTGGCCTCGACGCGCACATTTCCCTGAAAAGCCTCGACATTGCCGCGCGCAATCAGTTCGCGATCAGCGGTTACGAAGACCTCGTCGGCGATCAGCACCGCCGGAGCGTCCTGCGAGACGGTCTGTGACAGGCCGGGCACCGGGAAAACCAGCAGTGCGAATATCAGAAGATACCGCAACATTCAGCCGTCCTCCGTGTGCAAAAGCGGGCCGAAGGCAAGCAGGATCGATGCGACCGGTGGTGCCCAGGCCGCGAGGTAAACCGGCAGCTGGCCGTTTTCACCGAGAATGAGGGCGAAGCTGCGGATGAAGTACAAGGCGAATCCCAGAAGAACAGCCGCAACGACGGCGAGCCCCGTGCCTCCAACGCGTGTGTGACGCATCGTGAATCCGCTTGCGATCAGAACCATCGCGACCAGAAACAAGGGCCGCGCAAGCTCCGACTGCACCCACACCTTGTGCTGAAGAGAGGAGAAACCGGCTTTGTCCAGTTGCGCGATAAACCCGTTCAGCTTCCAGATCGACACGGTGCTTGGATGACCGAAGCTCTCTCTTATGCCATCCACCGTCAGCGTCGATGCGACCGTGAGCTGTTGGTAGCGTGCGGAATTCGCCTCGGCGTTTCTCCCGCGGCCGAGTGGCCATTCCTTGACGTTGCGCAATTGCCATGCGTCATCACGCAGTTCGGCGCTGTCCGCGTGAATACGCCGGTAGGGGACGCCGTCTGCATTGTAGGCCAGAAGCGTCACATCGTACAAAACAGAGGCGTCGGGGTTCGAGCGCCACGCCTGTATCACCATCTGCCCGTCTTCCGTCGCCTGACGCAGCCAGAGCCCTTCAGACGATATCGAGAGGGTCGAGACACCACCTGAACGATACTCTTGAGCGAGCTGGTTGTATTTTTTCGATGTCGCCGCCACGATCGGGTTCAGTGTTGTGGTGACAACGGTCCCCACCAGGATTGCCACGGCAACCGGCGCCGCAAGAGCGCCCAGTGCCGAGCGTCCCGAGGCGCGGGTTGCAACCAACTCGGAAGAGCGGGCAAGGCTGATGAAAAATCCGACCGTCGACACAAGGACGATCAAGGGCAGGATCTGGTGGAGTGTCTTAGGCGTGTTCAGCAACACGAGTTCGAATATGCCTGCGGCGGTTGCACCGCGATCGGCAAAGCGGCGGGTCTGGTCAACAAGATCGACCAGCGCAACCAGCGCGTAGATGGTGAGAAAACAAACCGCCAGCCAAAGCGCAAATTTCCGGGCGAAGTAGAGATGAAGGGTCATGCCGGCCTCTGTCTCCAGCGGAACACCGCGCCTTGCGGCCTGGCCGATATCCACAACAAAAACAGCGCGAGCATCACGCTGAAGGCAGAAGGAAAATAGAGCGAAGGCCACAGGTTCGGATCGCTCCGGACCGGGTTCTGCAAAGTGCTGCGCGCCCCGTCCATTGCAACCAGCAACGCAAAGCCGAACGCGACCTCACGCCACACGCCGAAACGCGAATATCCGCCCACCAGAACGAAGGAAAAGCCGACAAGGGCCGCGGCGATACAAAACAGAGGTTCCGCAAAACGCGTGTGAAAGTCGTAGGTAATGTATCCCAGACTGCGCCCCGTTTCCTCTGCGAGCTTGTCCCATGGCTGCATCAGTTCCCAAGTCGTCATGCGGTCGGGGTGCGGTTTTTCGGACTGCGCATTTTGCACCAGCGCCGAGATATCGAAAGAGAAATCCCTGAAGCTCGCCGTGGATATCCGGTCGTCGTTTTCGGAAAGGCGCTGCAACATGCCGTTGATCATGATGAGCGAGGTGCGTGCGCCGTCGCGGATAAGATAGGCTTGTTCGGCGGTGTATATGATTCCTTCGGACTTGCGCCGCCCGTCCGAGAGGAACACGTTGTTCAGAACGCCATCCTCGTCGATCTCCTGCGTGTAGAATGTCACGCCTTTCGAGGGGTGCAGAAAGCGTCCCTCCGTCAGCAGGCGGGCGGTTGCGTTCTGCGTGATTTCGCTTTCGCGTTCGTTGAGTTGCTGCTGGGCAAGAGGCATCAGAAGGTGATGCAGAACCGACGACATCGCAAATACGATGACGCCAAAAACCAGTATCGGCTGCATCATGCGAAATGGACCGCTCCCGGTTGCCTGGATCACGGTCAGCTCGCTTTCGTTGTTCATTCGGTTGGTGACATAGGCGGTCGCGGAGAAGGCGGCAATCGGCAGTACCGTCGTGATCAGTTTGGGCAACCCAAGCGCGGTGAATTCCAGAAAGACCAGAGCGGACTGCCCGTCGCTGATGAGTTGGTCGAACAGGGAAACGCCGCGGTTGACCCAAAGCATCGCAACGAGCACCAGAGCGAAGAAACCGAAAAGCAACAGGAGTTGGGACAGCATGTATCTGTCGAGACGTACCACTCCGATCCCCTCTTGCTCTGCTTTATTGCTTTTCGCGCAGGCTAGACCAAAACCTTTGCCGGGAAAACTGCTATCTGGTCTTTGCCAGTCAGTCGCGCTAGGTCCTGTTGCGAAACACTCACAACAAGGCTTTTCTCATGACCTCGCCCACTCCCGTCACCTTTGCCGAAACCGAAATCGAGCGGCTTGGCGCTTTCAAGGGTCGCATTGCGATCGTCGTCGATGAAACCGGGCGTCTTGATCTGGCCGGGCGCCGTGTGAACCGTCTGACAAAAGGTGCCCTGAACCGTGCGCTCGAGGCAAAGGTCGAGGCGGGGCTCAAGCCAGGCAGCGTGTTCACCCTCGCTTATCCCGCGGGTATGGAAGCGGAAGCCGTGGAGGTGATGTGCGTGCCGCGCGCGACGGATGTGCACAAGGCGCGCGCTGCCGGTGCGACTGTCGGCAAGTCCCGGGGCAAGGCCAATCTGCTGCTCGCCCTGGGGAACTCCAAATGGGCGGCGCAAATCGCGTTTGGCGTTGTCATGCGGGATTATCAGTTTCAGGCCCACAAGACCGATGCGGAAGCGCCCGAAGGCACGATTGAGGTGATGTGCAACGCGCCGGGCAAGGTGTCGGAAGCGGCTGCGCCTTTGCTGGCGGTTGCCGAAGGGACCTTTTTCACCCGCGACCTCGTCAGCGAACCGGCCAACGTGCTGACGACGACTTCCTTTGCGGATCGGCTTCTGGCGATGCAGCACCTCGGTCTGAAAGTGGAGGTGCTGGAAGAGGCGCAACTGGAAGAGTTGGGGATGCGCACGCTGTTGGCGGTCGGACAGGGTTCGGCAAGCCCCTCGAAGGTCGTGGTGATGCAGTGGAACGGCGGCGATGCCGACGACGCGCCGGTGGCGTTGGTGGGAAAAGGTGTTGTTTTTGACACGGGCGGGATCAGCCTCAAACCTGCGGCGGGCATGGAAGACATGACGATGGACATGGGCGGCGCGGGTACCGTCGCCGGCGTCATGCGCACTGTCGCCCTGCGCAAGGCCAAAGCCAATGTCGTGGGCATCGTGGGTCTGGTGGAAAACATGCCGTCAGGCACGGCGATCCGACCGGGCGATGTGGTCACCTCGATGAAGGGCGACACGGTCGAGATCCTCAACACCGACGCCGAGGGGCGCCTCGTGCTCTGCGACGTGATGTGGTACGCGCAGGAGCGGTTTGCGCCGGCCGCGATGATTGATCTGGCGACGCTGACCGGCGCCATTATCATCGGGCTGGGCCACGAAAATGCGGGCGTCTTTTCCAACAACGACGACCTTTGCAAGAACTTCCTCAAAGCCGCCGAAGCGGAAGGCGAAGGGGCATGGCGCATGCCTCTGGGGCAAGCTTATGACGACATGCTGAAGTCGCCCATCGCGGATATGAAAAACATCGGCGGGCGGCCAGCGGGCTCGGTAACGGCGGCGCAGTTTCTCAAGCGGTTTGTCAAGGACGAAACACCCTGGATCCATCTGGATATCGCCGGTGTGGCGTCGGTCAAAGCCGAAACGCCACTGGCGCCGAAGGGGGCGACCGGTTGGGGGGTACGTGCGCTGGACCGGCTGATTGCGGACAACTACGAGACGGAGTAGCCCCCGTGGGCAAGGCGATGTTCTACCACCTGACGCACCACCCGATGGAGGACACGCTGGCCATGCTTCTCGGCAAGGCCCGGCAGGCGGGCTGGCGCGTGGTGGTCCGCGGCAAATCGGATGAGCGCCTCGCATGGCTTGACGAAAAACTCTGGCTGGGAGGGGCGGGAGAGGATTTCTTGCCGCACGGGCTGTCGGGTGGCCCTCATGATGCCCTGCAACCCGTGCTGCTGACCCGTGGTTCCGATCTGCCAAATGGTGCGACCTGCCTGATGGTCATCGATGGTGCAGAGATGACGGCAGCCGAAGTGGACGCATTGGAGCGCGTGTGCGTTCTCTTTGACGGGAGCACACCGGAAGCTCTGGATAACGCGCGGTCACAGTGGCGTTCCTTGCAGAGTGCCGGTGTACTCGCCGAGTACTGGTCGGAAGAAAGTGGCAAATGGCAGAAAAAGTCGCAGACTGGCTGAACGCCTGCCGACAGTTGCATGTCTAACGGGTCAGCGTCAGCGTATCGCCCGCGATTTCGATCTTGCCCCAGCGCTGCAGGTAGGTCATCCCCATTAGCGAATTGGTCATCTCGCCTTGATTGACAACGGCAGGTACATTCGCGTCGGTGACCGATCCCAGCGTGATCGACTCGAGCCTGACCGGAGCCGTGCGCACCTCGCCATTGGCGGTCATGGCGCGACTGTAGTATTGCAACTCGTCCGGTGCGAGGCCTGCGGCGGCGGCATCGTCCTGCGTCAGCACGAGCGACGTGGCGCCCGTGTCCAGAACGAACTGCGTTGGCGCGCCGTTCACGTCGGCATAGATGTAGTAGTGGCCGTTCGGGCTGCGCGGCACGACGATCCGGTTGCTTTCGGCAAAGACCGTTTGCTGGGGCCTGATCGTATTTGAAATATCATTCCAAAGACCATAGGCCGCTATGAACCCGCCAAAGATCAACGCCCAGGCAGCGGCCTGTTGCAGCGTCCTGTTCCATGAGGTTCTGCCTTGCGTGATGAACCAGCCGACGACCATCAGACCAAGTAAAACGAGGTAAATCAGCCGTCCCGTATCAAAACTGTCCATGATGGCCTCCCGTCTGCCGACAGAAAAGATATATGTCGAAAAACCCGCTTGTCAGCCCGTGCCCGGTCCAAAACCGAATGCCGCAAGACCGTCGAGCACGAACTGCACCGACAGCGCGGCGAGCAGCATGCCCAGAAGACGCGTCACCACGGTAATGCCGGTCTTGCCAAGAGCGCGCTCGATGGGGCCGCTGATCATGAACAGGCAAAGCACGATCACCATGACCGCCCCCGTAACGCCCAGAACCATCACTGTGCCTTCCAGTCCGGGGCGCTGGCCCATCAGCAGAATGACCGAGGCGATGGCCCCGGGCCCCGCAATCAGCGGGATCGCCAGCGGAAAGACCGAAGGGTCATCTCCGTCTTCCTCTTCGGATCGGCCCTCGCGCCTTTTGGTCCGCCTTTCAAAGAGCATGTCCAGCGCGGTAAGAAAGAGCAATATGCCGCCAGCGACGCGAAAGGCGGGCATCGAGATGCCGACAAAGCTCAGAACGGCTTCGCCGAAAGCCGCGAAGGCCAGCAAGACGAGGACCGCGATAAGCGTTGCGCGATAGGCGATCCGTTTCCGCGCCGCGTCGGTCCGGCCGCGTGTCAGCGCGACGAACAACGGCGTCAGGCCGATGGGGTCGATCACGACAAACATCGTCACAAAGGCGGTTATCAGAAAAGCGGCATCAAGGCTCATGGTCGGGTCCGCGTCGGTTTGGTGGCGAGCATTAGGCCAGAGCGCAAGGGAAAGCAAACAGGGAAAACCCGAGGCACCCGTCAGCCTGCGCGCCGTTTGACATATGT
This sequence comes from Roseobacter sp., assembly GCA_050124275.1. Lineage (GTDB taxonomy): Bacteria > Pseudomonadota > Alphaproteobacteria > Rhodobacterales > Rhodobacteraceae > Roseobacter. The sequence goes on from JASFFN010000003.1 coordinate 14,449, forward strand.
CAATGTGAGTTGACAGCTTGAGTGTCATAGTTTGTGTACAAAGCAGAGGGGATCGCCATGCGCATTGTGTTCATCCACCCGAATTATCACTCCGGCGGGGCCGAAATCGCGGGCAACTGGCCGCCGGCGTGGGTTGCCTATCTTGCCGGGGCCTTGAAGCGGGCCGGATACAGCGACGTGCATTTCATCGATGCGATGACCAATCATCTGGAGGACGAGACGCTCGCCCAGAAGCTGCGCGACCTGAAACCCGATGTCGTGGGCTGTACCGCAATCACCCCGTCGATCTATGTAGCCGAACGCGCCCTGGAAATCGCCAGGGAGGTCGCGCCGGATGCGCTGCGCGTTCTCGGCGGCGTGCATGCGACATTCATGTACAAACAGGTCCTCTCCGAGGCGCCCTGGGTCGATGTGATCGTGCGCGGCGAGGGCGAGGAGATCATCGTCGATCTGATCAACACGCTGGCCGAGGGGCGCTGGCCGCAGGATCGAAACGCTGTCAAGGGCCTTGCTTTCCGGGATGGCGAAACCATCGTGGCGACGCAGGCTGCCTCCACTGTGAAAGACCTCGATGGCATCGATCCGGACTGGTCGTTGCTGGAGTGGGACAAGTACATCTACATCCCGCTGAACAAAAAGGTCGCGATCCCGAACATGGCAAGGGGTTGCCCATTCACCTGTTCGTTCTGCTCTCAGTGGAAATTCTGGCGCGATTACCGCGTCCGCGACCCGATAAAGGTCGTGGACGAGATCGAAAAGCTGGTCAACGACCATGATGTCGGATTTTTCATCCTCGCGGACGAAGAGCCCACGATCAACCGCAAGAAGTTCATCCAGTTCTGCGAGGAACTCATCAAGCGCGGTCTGCCGGAAAAGGTGCAGTGGGGCATCAACACCCGCGTCACCGACATCTACCGTGACAAGGACCTGTTGAAATTCTACCGCGAGGCGGGGCTGGTGCACGTCAGTCTGGGCACCGAAGCGGCGGCCCAGCTCAAGCTCGATCTTTTCAACAAGGAAACCAAGGTCGAGGAAAACAAGGAAGCGATCCGGCTCTTGAAAGAGGCCGATATCTTCACCGAGGCGCAGTTCATCGTGGGGCTCGACAACGAGACCGAGGAAACGCTGGAGGAAACCTTTCAGATGGCGTGGGACTGGCAGCCCGATCTTGCCAACTGGTCGATGTACACGCCATGGCCTTTCACGCCGCTCTTTCAGGAGTTGAAGGATCAGGTCGAAATCTTTGATTTCTCGAAGTATAATTTCGTCACACCCATCATGAAGCCGGAGGCGCTGACCCGCGGCGAGTTGCTGGATGGCGTCATGAAGAACTACCGCCGTTTCTACATGCGCAAGGCGCTTTTCCATTATCCGTGGCGCGGCACCGGGTATCGGCGTCGCTATCTGCTGGGCTGCCTGAAGGCCTTTCTCAAGGCCGGGGTCAGCCGGACATTCTACGATCTCGGCAAGGCGGGCTACTGGGGGCCGCAGACAAAAGACAAGGTCCACTTCGACTTCGATGAGACGCGTACCATCGCCGAGGCGCAGCTCGAAGACTGGGAGGCGGCGGCAGACCGGGCCGCGCGTGCGGCGGAGCGTCGCGAGGCGATCCGCAAACAGGGTAAGGAACGCGCCGTGGAGCGGTCGAAAGACTTCAAGATGCCCAATGGCGCGACGGTAAAAGCCTGTGGCGGCGGAGATCAGCAACTGGAGGATGCGGATGCCTGACGGATCGATGCCGGTGCATGCCGGGTCCGGGGCCCGCATCGGCCCGAATGCGATCCTGCAACTGGCCGGGCCGCTTGAGCGGATGTTCGACGGCGCGGTGATGGCGCAGCTGTTGAACCTCGCGCAGGTGCCCATGCCGTCAGGGAGCGAGATGGTTCCCGAGGAGGACGTGCAGCGCGTGCATCATACTTTGTGGCAGCTTTTCCCGGATCAGGCGCGTGAATTGTCGGAAGAGGCCGGTCGGGGGACCGCCCGCTACATCACGGAAAACCGCATCCCACGGTTTGCACAGCTCGTGCTGCGGCTGATGCCGCGCGCCATCGGCGAGCGGATGCTTGCGCGTGCCATCGCACAACATGCCTGGACCTTTTGCGGGTCGGGCGCGCTGGACGTGCAGCGCCGGGGCCGCGAAATCCATTTCGTGCTCGAGAACAACCCGCTTGCGGCCACCGGCGGGCCTTCCCATCGGTCGTGTCACTGGCACGATGCCGTTTTTGCCGAACTCTTCAGTTGCGTTTTGGGCGGGCGGTATTCCTGCGAAGAGGCGTCCTGTCGCGGATGCGGCGGTGCGACCTGCCGGTTCGTCCTGCGCCGGGGCAGCAGGCACAGCCATTTCAAGGGACTGGAGGTCTAGGCAGCCCCGGTCGCTTCCAGCTTTTCCAAGGCATTCATCCAGAGCGTTTCAGCCCGCTCGAGCGCTTCCATGACCTCGGCGTATTTCTTGTTCCACACCGCCAGCTCGCCGTTCTTCGCCTCTTCGTAGAGTTGCGGGTCCGCCAGTTTCGCCGCGAGCTTGTCCCGCATGTCGTTGAGCTTTTCCACGCGTGCTTCGGATTTGCGCACTTCGGCCCGCAGCGCGAGGACCT
>JASFFN010000004.1:0-15715 GCA_050124275.1 Roseobacter sp.
CCAATCTGGCGCGCTTTCAGCACGGTTGTATTCTTTGTCAGATCGCCGGTTTCGAGGATCTGGCTCCAGCGATAGGAAAACCAGCCGTTCCGGACCACGACAACCTCTGCCCCCTTGGCGAACTGACGGGCCACCGCTTCCATGCCGAAAGTGCCGCCTCCCGGAATGATGGCCACCGCATCGGCATTGTAGACCTCTTTCAGCATCCCCGAAATGTCGTTCATGACCTGCTGGAACGCGGCACTCATCGAATTCAGCGACCGATCCGTAAAGACGACCGAGAACTCCTCCAAGCCGTCCGGATCAACGGTATCGAGCAATGCAGCCATGATTGTCATCCTCCAAGTTTCATTGATCATCACATAGCCTGTGCAGAAGCGCCCCGCAAAGGCCTGTTTGACGCACCTGCGCCCGCTTGCCGGGACCGCATGAACCTAAACAGGCCCCGGTCGCCGCTCTTCGCTGAGAAGAACATTTGCCTCGACCTCTCCGGCGCCCGGCAAGGTCATGATACGGCGCCGCAGCACTCTTTCAAAGTCGGGCAGATCACGCGCCACGACGCGCAGTCTGTAGTCATACAGACCCAGAACATGCTCAACCTGCTGGACCTCGGGAATCGCGCTGACGGCACGTTCAAAGTCCTCAAGGCTGACACGGCCTTTTGTGGCCAGTTTGACCCCCAGAAAGACTGTCACGCCGAACCCCAGGGCCTCGGCATTCAGCTTGAGCCTGCGCCCCTTCAGGACGCCGGAGGATTCGAGTTTCCGAATACGTCGCCATGTTGCCGGCTGTGACAGTCCCAGCCTGCGCCCCAGCGCACCGGCACTTTGCGCCGCATCCAGCGACAGTTCGCGCACCAGCAAGCGGTCAATTTCGTCAAGGTCCGTCACAGCGGCAGCGCCTGTTCCGACTTGATCTGCGCGATCTGCATCAAAGCCTCTATTTCCGAGATGTGCGGAAGCGTCAGAATATGCTGACGGTATATTTTCTGATAGTGCGCCATATCGCGCGCAACGATGTTGAGGCGCACATCCACGCGACCGAGGAAAGTCTGAATTTCGGTCACTTCGGGCACATTCCGCGCTGCTTCGATGAAATCGTCAAATGCGCGGGGCACGGACTTTTCCAGCGTAACTCTCAAAGACACCTCCACCGCATAGCCAAGAGCCGCCCAGTCGATAACCGCGCTGACCCCTTTCACAACGCCCGCCTCCTGCATTTTCGATATACGCCGTGCGGCTTTGCCTGCAGAGATTCCGACCCTGTCAGCCAGCTCCGACGGCGACAGGCTGGGATCGGCCTGCCAATGGCGCAGCAAGCGTCTGTCCAAGTCATCAAGCATGATTTATTCGTATTTTTACATTTCGGCGAATTATAATCGCAAACAAGAAGCAGAATAAAGGCATTCCATAGATGAATTGAGTAGCTTTTTAAACTAGCGTACGCCGCAGTTCATGCTCAACAGGAAGGAATGCCAAATGCGCGTATATTATGATCGCGATTGCGATGTGAACCTCATCAAGGACATGAAAGTCGCCATCCTCGGATACGGCAGTCAAGGCCATGCCCATGCTCTGAACCTGCGCGATTCGGGCGCCAAGAACGTCGTCGTCGCCTTGCGCGACGGCTCTCCGTCTGCTGCCAAAGCCGAAGGCGAAGGCCTCAAGGTCATGGGGATCGCCGAGGCCGCAGCCTGGGCGGACCTCATCATGTTCACGATGCCAGATGAGCTGCAGGCCGAGACCTACAAGAAATACGTCCACGACAACATCCGCGAAGGCGCGGCAATCGCCTTTGCACATGGTCTCAACGTACACTTCGGCCTGATCGAACCGAAGGACGGCATTGACGTCGTGATGATGGCGCCGAAGGGCCCCGGCCACACGGTGCGCGGCGAATACATCAAAGGCGGCGGCGTGCCGTGCCTCGTGGCGGTGGACAAGGATGCGTCCGGTCGGGCGTTGGAAATCGGTCTCAGCTATTGCTCGGCCATCGGTGGCGGTCGCTCGGGCATCATCGAGACGAACTTCCGCGAAGAATGCGAAACCGACCTCTTCGGCGAACAGGCCGTGCTCTGCGGCGGCCTGGTGGAATTGATCCGCATGGGTTTCGAGACACTGGTCGAAGCCGGTTACGCGCCGGAGATGGCCTACTTCGAGTGCCTGCACGAAGTGAAGCTGATCGTCGACCTGATCTATGAAGGCGGCATCGCGAACATGAACTACTCGATTTCCAACACGGCGGAATACGGCGAGTATGTTTCCGGACCCCGCGTGCTTCCCTACGACGAGACAAAGGCGCGCATGAAAGCGATCCTGACCGATATCCAGACCGGCAAGTTTGTGCGTGATTTCATGCAGGAAAACGCGGTCGGACAGCCGTTCTTCAAGGGTACGCGGCGCATCAACGACGAGCACCAGATCGAAGCGACCGGTGAAACGCTGCGCGCGATGATGCCTTGGATTTCAGCGGGCAAGATGGTCGACAAGGCCAAAAACTGATTGATCTGACGGGTCGTACAACCTGTCACCCCGGTATCCGAGCCGGGGTGACATTTCGTCGGAACATGCAACAGTGGCTAGTTGCCGTTGACGGCCTCGACCACCGCTTCGACGACAGTTTCAACGGCGCGCTCCATGATCTGCGGATCCTCATGCTCTGCCATGACGCGCACCAACGGCTCTGTCCCGGATTTGCGGATAAGCAACCGGCCCTTGCCGGCAAGAGCCTGTTCCGCCGCCGCGACAGCGGCCTGAACGGACTGTTCTTCCAAAGGCGCCTGACCCGCGGCAAAACGAACGTTCTTCAACAACTGCGGCACGGGCTCAAACCGGTTCAGCAATTGACTGGCCGGACGATCGGTGCGGATCATTGAGGCAAGAAACTGCAGGCCCGCCATCAGACCGTCGCCGGTCGTGGCGTAGTCGGTCATGACGATATGTCCGGACTGCTCGCCGCCCAGATTGAACCCCCCGGTTCGCATACGTTCCACGACGTAGCGGTCGCCGACAGCGGTCCGTTCAAGACGCAGGCCCCTCGCGGACAGGAAATTCTCCAGCCCGAGGTTCGACATGACGGTCGCGACAAGGGCGTCCTTGGCCAATAGACCTTCTTCCGCCCAGCTTTCCGCCATCAGGGCCATGAACTGATCGCCATCCCCCACTTTCCCGGTTTCGTCGATCAGGATGACCCGGTCCGCGTCGCCATCGAGACAGATGCCGACATCGGCACCATGCGCACGCACAGCCTCGGACGCAGCCTGCGGTTTGGTTGATCCACAGCCTTGGTTGATATTCGTGCCGTCTGGCGCCACACCCAAGGGAATCACTGTCGCGCCCAGTTCCCAAAGCGCCTCCGGCGCGACGCGGTAGGCGGCACCGTTCGCACAGTCGATGACAACTTTCAGGCCGTCGAGGCGCATATCACGCGGAAACGTGGATTTTATCCGCTCGACATAACGGAAACGACCGTCATCCACACGCTTCGCGCGCCCGATACTCCCGGCATCGGTCAGCGGTACGCCGCTTTCGACCAGGGCTTCGATTTCCTGCTCGGCCTCATCGGAAAGTTTGAACCCGTCGGGGCCAAAAAACTTGATGCCGTTATCCTGCGCGGGGTTGTGGCTTGCCGAGATCATCACGCCGAGATCCGCGCGCATGGAGCGCGTCAGAAGCCCGACGGCGGGTGTCGGCACCGGCCCCAGTAAAAGGACGTTCATACCCGTCGACGTCAGACCGGCCGTGAGCGCGTTTTCAAACATGTACCCCGACAGTCGGGTGTCCTTTCCGATCACCACACGATGCGCGGCAGAGCCGTCACGCCGGAAATACCGACCGACCGCCGCGCCAATGCGCAGCGCCATCTCCGCCGTCATCGGGTGATGGTTGGCGGTGCCGCGCACGCCGTCTGTACCGAAAAGCCTATCCATGCTCGCTTCCTGCCACAACCGCACGCCACAGCGCAATGGCCTGTACCGTTTCCGACACATCATGAACGCGCACGATCTGCACCCCCTGATGCAACGCCGCCAGAGCGACGGCCACAGAACCGGGCATGCGTGCCGCAGGCTCTTCGGCATCTCCGATCGTTCCAATGAACCGTTTACGCGACGCGCCCAAAAGGATCGGAACACCGAGACTATGAAACAACGACAGGCGCCTGAGCAACGCGAGGTTGTGCACGAGGGTCTTCCCGAATCCGATGCCCGGGTCCGCGATGATCCTCTGACGCGGGACACCCGCTTTTTCCACGCGTTCCATTTGGCCGGCCAGAAAATCGTAGACATCCAGCAAGACATCTGCGTACTGCGGTCCGTCTTGCATGGTTGCAGGATCTCCCTGAGCGTGCATGACACATACCGGCACGGCTTGCCGCGCACACAAGGGCGCAAGCGCGGCGTCGAAAGTCAGGCCGGAAACATCATTGACGAGGCCGGCGCCAGCGGCGAGTGCAGCCTCCGCGACGACGGCCTTCCGGGTGTCGATCGAAATGACCTGTTGTCGACCGCTCGCGCGCAGTGCTGAAATCACGGGAACCGTTCGGTCGATTTCCTCCTCAGACGGAACGGCCTTGGCACCGGGCCGCGTGGATTCGCCTCCAACGTCGAGAATATCCGCCCACTGCATTTTTTCAGCACCCGCCAGTGCCGCCTGGACACCATAGTTCTCGCCACCATCGGAAAAACTGTCAGGCGTGGTGTTCAGTATGCCCATGACCCGCGGTCGGTCCATCGAAAGCCCGCACATCTGCGCGCGTGACGCCAGCAATGTCTGCAGCGGCTTGTCCGGCACCTGCGACACCGGCACAATTTCCGGCGTCCGGCCGCGCTCCAGCACCTCGACATGGGTGAACCACGTCCAGCCACCTGCGAGGGTTTCAGCGTCGGCTGGTCGTGCCGGACCCACCTGCAGCACCGGTCTGATGTATTGCGTCATGGTTTACAGGGTCGGACAATCCGCCGCCACCGACCGCAGCGGCACCGAGGCACTGGCCGGCAAGCCGGCCCCAATCACCATAAGTTCGCGCGCCCCGAAGGTTGCCGCAAACCACGCCGCAAGTGCCACAGCGTCACGAGGTTGCGCCGACGGCCCGTCAACGGCATCGAGAACGATCTTCGATGGTGCCCAGACGCAGGTCTGGCCATTCTTCATCGCCCAGTTGAGCTCTGTCCGCGTCGAGACAACGACACAGCGGTCATCCCTGGACGCCAGAACCCAGGCGTTTTGTTCGATCGCCAGCAGATCGATCCGGCGCTGCGCCATGCGATGGTCGGTCTGCGGTGCCCTGGTTTCCGACGGGCCAACACAAAAGATCACGGGGCGTTTCTTTTCGTCAAGCTGGTCGATCCATCCTTTCAGAAATGGGGAGGCGATGGCCGCATTGCTCAGAAACACAAGTTCGGGATGAATTGCCGCGTCACTATCCTCGCGCACAGGCTTGGCGCCGCCCTTCGCGCGGACGATCTCGACGCCCAGAGCACCCGGCCCCCTGTCCAGCTTTTCGATCCGCACGAAAGCCCGCATTGCTTGCGGTTCCAGAAGAATCCGCTCGGCGACACGTTCGGCCAGTGTTTCGAGAAGGTTCAGACGTTCATCGGCAAGTTCGAGAGCGATTGCCTCGGTGACCCGGTCATAACTGAGAATGCGGTCCACATCGTCATCGATCGGTCCCGTGATGGGCTGCACTTCAACAACGATATTGAAGCAGATCCGCTGTTTGACGCCACGCTCCGACTGGAAAGCGCCGATCTCAACATCCACAATGTGGTCGCGCACAGATATGCGATCCAGCGGCGTCGCCAGAGCCGTTGCCTCAGAGCGCTCGGATGGATGCGCGAAGGCTAATCTGATTTCGGAACTCATCGGCGCGGCCCATTTTGAATTGGCTGATCTAAACAGCAGCGTGCGCACTTTAGGCGGCACGCCGGAATTAACAACTCTCAGACCGTCATCATACGCGTCTAAAGCGTCAGTTGCTCGCCGTTTGCCACGTATGGCGATAAAAGATGTGTGTGCCAATGGCGGCAGTTTTTTTGTAAACTTTGCTCCATTGTGGCCGGACTGCCGTCGTGTGGTAATGCGTGGCGCCCTTGGTCAGGTCCGGCACGACACCATCCAAAGCGGCGCGAGCGACCTTTGAAACGCGTTCATACGCCTGCTTCTCTTTTATCACTTCTTCTTGCCCGTCACAGGTATAGGTGAACTGGCACTGATACTTTTTACCCGTTCCCTGGTTAATCACACCGCAAGCAGAGCTCGGAAAACGCTCTGACTCTACACGGTTCAGAATGACTTCCGCTACCGCGAACTGACCTTTGACCGTTTCGCCACGTGCCTCGAAATACAACGCCTCGGCAAGGCATTTCAGCTCATCACCGCCGGACGGCTTTGGCTGCGCATCAAGCCATGATTTAGAAAACTCCACGCTGCGCGGGGCAGATGTCTTCAAGCGGGTTTCACGCATCCGCTCAATGGTTGCCGAGGTCAGGCTCGCTTTTTTCGATTCAAAGCGCGTGCCGCTTGCGGCATCCACAGGATTTGCCGTTAAAAAACCCAAATGTAGCCCAAATGCTAACGTCAAAAGTGTTTTGCAGAACAAACGCATAGAAGCGCCCCCACGATATTTACCGTGGCCGCTCTGTAACCAGTTAGATGGTTGACGTAAAGTTTACGGGCGAAAAGTTAGTTAACGAGCGAGGGAAGCTGACCAGAAACAGTCGCTAGACACACCATGCATATGCTTTGAGTCGGCATCATACACTAAATTTTGTGGCTGATCGCAAGTTGTGCGGCAGCTAGTCGCGCCACCGGAACTCGGAAGGGAGAACAGGAAACATAGTCGAATCCCGCCTCTCTGCAAAAGGCGATTGATTCGGGGTTTCCGCCGTGTTCGCCGCACATGGACAGCGTGACCCCCGGTTTGGCGGCGCGCCCTCTTTGTGCCCCAATCTGCAAAAGCTCGCCTACCCCGTCCTTGTCGAGCGAGTGGAACGGATCTTCTGGGAAAACGCCTTGCTGCACGTAGGCCGACATGAACCGTCCGGCGTCATCTCGAGACAACCCGTACGTCATCTGCGTCAGGTCATTCGTTCCAAAACTCAGGAATGCGCAATGCGGCGCAATATCACCGGCCCGGATCGCCGCACGCGGCGTTTCAACCATGACGCCGAGACTATAATCAAAGTCATGATCCCGCTCCAGACGCACCGCGGAGGCGACAGCGTCAATCGACGCCTTGACGAGTTCGACTTCACGCCGGGCCGAAACCAGAGGGATCATGATTTCGGGCACCACCGGCGCACCTTCGGCGCTGGCATCGAGGGTTGCTTCAAATATCGCCCGGGCCTGCATTTCGTAGATTTCCGGAACGGTGATGCCCAGCCGGACACCGCGCAGACCCAGCATCGGGTTGTACTCCATCATGGCTTCGATCCGGCGCGTCACATCCGACAAGGGCAGGTCGAGCGCTTCGGCCAGTTCCCGCTGTCCCGCACGATCCGCGGGAAGGAATTCGTGCAGCGGCGGGTCAAACAATCGGATGCAGACGGGTTTGCCTTCCATGATACGGAAAAGCTGTGTGAAATCTTCGCGCTGCATCGGCAGCAGGCGTTCAAGAACCGCCCGGCGATCTTCCGAACTTTCCGCGAAAATCATCTCCCGCATGACGGTGAGGCGGCCAGGTTCAAAGAACATATGTTCTGTCCGGCACAGACCTATGCCTTGCGCATTGAAGTTGCGCGCGGTCTGTGCGTCTGCGGGCGTATCCGCGTTGGCCCTTATTTCGATGTCTCGAAATTCGTCCGCCCATTCCATCAGGGTCTGAAAGCTTTCATCAAGTGCCGCTTCCTGCATGTCCGGCGACCCGGCGAGGATCTGGCCCGACGTGCCATCGACCGTGATGATTTCTCCGGCGGAGAACACGCGTCCGTCCTGCGCCACCAGCTGTTTGCGTCTCCGGTTGAACCGCATGTTCGACGCGCCGACAACACAGGGCAGTCCGATACCGCGACCGATGACAGCGGCATGGCTGGTGATCCCGCCCCGTTCGGTCAGAACCCCCTGCGCGGCATGCATGCCGCGCACATCTTCCGGAGAGGTTTCGCGGCGGACAAGAATACAAGGCTCGCCGCGCGCCGCGCTGGCCTGCGCCTCGGTCGCCGTGAAAACGATCGCTCCGGTCGCCGCGCCAGGGCTCGCGGCGATACCCGACCCGATCACGTCGCGCTTCGCCGCCGGGCTGATCTGCCGGTGCAGCAATTCGGTGAGTGTGCGTGGCTCGACCCGCATGAGCGCCTCGGCGCGCGAGATTATCTTTTCCTCTGCGAGTCGAACTGCGATCCTGACCGCCGCCCGGCTGGATCGCGCCACGCGGACGCCATCCAGGATATGCACCTTGCCGTTCTCGATGGCGAATTCCACCTGCATCTCGGCACGCAGCTTGACCCGCATCAAGGCGGCGTGTTTTTTCAACGCCTCGAAAGCTTCCGGCACAAGCTCTTCGAGAGAGGGGCCGCGCGGATCCCGGCCCAGGTAAAGTGCGGCGGCATCCGCAGAGAGCGCCTCACGGCCCTGGCTCTGGCTCAGATAGCGACCGGTGATCTGGGGCAAACCGGTATTGCTGTCCACAAGCTGCAACACGCCCGATCCGCACTCTCCCTTGCCAAGACCAATTGCCATCTGCTGAACGACGAGGCCCAGACCCGCATCCGCCGGCGCGCCCTTGGCCTGCCGCAACAACCGCGCGGATGTACCATCCCACGCGCGCGCCATCGACTTCAGGACGGCCGCCAGTTGCTCGGCCGGATCTGACGGGAAGGGTTCTTCCATCTCGGTCTGATACGCGCGCAGAGACTCCAGAAGCGCGAGTTCTCCGCCTTCGGGAACACCATCGAACATGTCCGGGTCCAGCCGCGCCACATCAATGGCAAAGGAGTGCACGAACCGCGTGTATACGGCGCTTGCGGCCTCCTTGCCCAGTTCGCGCGCGAGCGCTTTGTAACGCGCATCATTCATGCCGATGTTGAGAACAGCACCGGGGCCGCCCCAGTCCGGGTCTTCCGAAGACGGCCGCACGCAGAGCAACGCCCCTTCCGGAAACTGCGACAGGATTGCCGCGATATCCGGCAAGTTTCCCTGAGCAATCTTCTGCACCGTCTCAAACGAAAGCGCCACGGTACGCGGGACCGGTAAATCCAGCCGGACAAGACGTTGCAGACACTTGGCGCGCCCGCCGTGCGTGTTGTTTGCGATCGGCGCACTCGGCGTCACCAGCGTCAAATTTGCGTCATTCTGCACTGCGACACCCATTCTTACTCTGGCGCAGCATAGGCTGTAAAGCAGCGCTGACAAGTGTAACTCTTAGCGCTAACAAAAAGTCGCAGTGCCGCGTCTCAACCCTCGATCGAGGTCAGGTCCGCGACCGACAGGCAAATGGTTGTGATCCTGTGCAACAGGTTCAACCGGTTGCGCCGGAGCGTCGGATTGTCGGCATTTACCTGCACGCTGTCGAAAAACGCATCGATCGGCTTCCTAAGGTCGGCCAAAGCGGACATGGCGGCGGTAAAATCGTCCGCCGCAAGGGCCGGAGAAATTTCGGCCTCCGCGGCATCCAAGGCAGCGAACAGCGTGCGCTCTTCATCCGTCTCCGCAAATTTCAGGTCCGCGCCGAAGGAATATTCCACCCCATCAGCCTCTTGCGCCTGAACCAGAATATTGTGCGCGCGCTTGAAACCGTGGATCAGGTTTTCGCCATCCTCGGTGGCCAGAACGTCCGACAAAGCCTGGGCGCGCTTGACGAGCAAAGCCAGATCGTCGTTGCCCGGCATGGATATACACGCATCGATCACGTCATGACGGATGTTTTTTTCCCGCAGATAAACCTTGAGGCGGTCATGCAGAAAAGCCATCAGCTCATTCGTTTTCGAGTCTATTCGTTCGGCAACGCTTCGCAGCACGGATCCTTCTTCGACATTCGGCTGGAACGGATAGTCTTCGGAATGCGTTATGCGGTCGATCACCGTGCGAAAAGCCGCGGCAAAAACGCCGACCTTTGCAATCTCTTTCAATGTCGTCTGCAAGGTGACGAGATCCTCCTCGTCACCGTTTTCCCTGATCTGCGTCACCTCGTATTTCAGCAGCTCCAAGTTGAAGAAGTGAGCGAGCGACAGTTTCAGGTCGTTCTCAAGAACTGTCCGGATGATTCCCAGCGCCGCGCGCCGCAGGGCATAGGGATCCTTGCTTCCGGTCGGTTTTTCGTCGATCGCCCAGAACCCTGCCAGCTTGTCGATTTTCTCCGCGAGGGCCACGGCAACCGACAACGGGGCCACCGGCACATCATCCGAAGGACCAAGCGGCGCATAGTGGTCCTGCGCCACTGCGGCAATGGCTTCCGACTTTCCGGCAGCTGTGAGATAATAGCGCCCCATCAGCCCCTGCAGCTCGGGAAACTCATAGACCATTTCCGAAGACAGATCCGCCTTTGCGAAGCGCGCCGCCTCTTCGGCAGCGTCGGGGTCGGCGCCCACATGCGGCGCAAGATCGCGTGACAAGACGGCGATCCGGTCGATCAATGCACCCTGCGTGCCCAGTTGGTGATGAAATGTGACGTTTTCGAGCGCATCCAGCCAGACACGCATGTCGCGCTGAGCCACGCGCAGGTCATTTTCCCAAAAGAATTTTGCATCCGCCAGTCGCGCGGCCAGAACTTTCTCGTTTCCGGCGAGGATGGTCGTTCCATGGTCGGCGGTTTCGCGGTTCGCGACGGTGACAAAGCGCTCGATCCGACCCGTTTTGGGGTTCCTGACCGAAAAGAACTTCTGATGTTCCTTCATCGAAGCCTGCAAAACCTCGGCTGGCAAATCGAGAAACTCCGCGCCAATGCGCCCCATCAGGACGACCGGCCACTCGACGAGCCCCGCGACTTCGGACAGCAGACCTTTGTCTTCGACAACCTCAAGCCCGCTGGCAAAGGCCAGATTGGTGGCATCATGCCAGATGGTATCTGCCCGTTCACCGGGATCAAGGACCACGTGGGCACGCCTGAGCCTGGCAGAGTAGTCGTCGAAGTTCGTTACCGCAAAACTCGCAGGGGACATGAACCGGTGGCCTTGCGTCCGATCCCCCGCCTTTATCCGGTCGATGGTCACGGGGACGACCTGAACACCGGCCTCGTCGGTGAGAATGCACAGGATCGAGTGCAAGGGGCGCACCCAGCGCAGGCCGCCCGTCCCCCAGCGCATCGATTTGGGCCAGGGAAAATGCCTTACGGTATGCTCCAGAACCTCTGTCACGATCTCTGCCGCAGCACGCCCGGGTCGTTTTATGCGAGCAAAAAGGACAACGCCTTTCGGCGTTTCTCGTTCCTCCAGTTCATCGCGGGTGACGCCGGCGCCTCTCAGGAATCCCTCGATCGCTTTCTCCGGCGCGTCTGCGCGGGGGCCTTTTCTTTCTTCCACCGTCGTCGGGCTTTCGGCAAGCAGCCCCTCGACGGTCAGTGCGAGGCGACGCGGGGTGGCGAATGCGGCAGCGGACGAATACGTCAGCCCGGCATCCACCAGACCTTCGGTCATCAGGTTTTTCAGATCCTGCGTGGCGCGGCGCTGCATGCGGGCGGGAATTTCTTCGCAGAAGAGTTCGATCAAAAGGTCAGGCATCAGTTGTCTTCCCGCTGTGGGCATTCTTCACCGACGATGGTGCCGTCGTATGCTTTTTCACCACAGTCATTGAGTTCGTGCCAGATGTAGCCGCGCCCGTCTTCGGACACTGCGACAATCCGATCCACGCCGAAATTCACGTTTTTTTCACCCAGAAAAGCCAGAGCCGTGCCCGCTTTGAGTTCCGACGCGATGGCGGCGGCGTCGAAACAATCGAACCAGTCCGGCGCATTGCGCGGGGTCGCGTTGTCCAGAACGACGTATGTTTCCGTCAGCATCGCAAGACTTGAAGGTGTCGTAAAGCATGCGCGAAAACGAATGGGCGAGCTTTCGGCGTCGATTGCCCGGATGTTTTCTGCTGTTATCGGCAACGGAACGTCGGACCCCAAAGGCATCAGGCGCACTTGCGGCACCTCGTCCGAAACCTCTTCGTAAAATCCGTAGACCTGCAGATAGTAGAGCCCTGCGCCGGCGACAGCGGCACAAAAGAGGATGAATATCCCGACGAAACGGCCGCTCACTTCATCGCCCTCTCATGACCGTTCGATCCCACCCCATTTCTTTCGGGCGGCAATTCGATCCAGGACATCTTCTGCACATGACTGATATCATTTCGGTCGTCATGCGCCACCGGCAGCGGTCTGAACGAAAGCGTCCGCACACTGCTTGGCCAGCGCGCGAACGCGCCCGATGTAGGCCTGCCGTTCGGTAACCGAGATCACGCCGCGCGCATCGAGAAGGTTGAAGATATGGCTCGCCTTGATGCACTGGTCGTAGGCCGGATGCGCCATGATGATATGCTTGCCGGTTTTCGGATCTTCCGCGGGCTGTCCAAGGATTGCCCGACACTCCTCCTCGGCCTCGACGAAATGGCGCAGCAGGACGTCGGTGTTCGCCACGTCGAAGTTCCAGCGCGCGTATTCCTCTTCGGTCTGCTTGAAGACATCGCCGTATGTCAGCGGAATCGTCGACTGGGGATCGTTGAAGGGCATGTCCATCACGTGGTCCACGCCAAGGACATACATGGCCAGACGTTCCAGCCCGTAGGTCAGTTCACCCGACACGGGATGGCAGTCATGCCCGCCAACCTGTTGGAAATACGTGAACTGGCTGACTTCCATCCCATCGCACCAGACTTCCCAACCAAGCCCCCATGCGCCCAGCGTCGGGCTTTCCCAGTCGTCCTCGACAAAGCGGATGTCGTGCAGTGCCATATCAATGCCGATGGCCTCCAATGAACCGAGATAGAGATCCTGCAGGTCCGGCGGGCTGGGTTTGATGATGACTTGATACTGGTAGTAGTGCTGCAGCCTGTTGGGATTTTCGCCATACCGGCCATCCGTCGGCCGGCGCGACGGCTGCACGTAGGCCGCGGCCCAGGGTTTCGTCCCGAGCGACCGCAGGGTCGTTGCCGGATGAAAGGTCCCGGCGCCCACCTCCATGTCATATGGCTGGAGCATCGCACAGCCCTTGGCGGCCCAAAAAGACTGCAATCTCAGAATTATCTCCTGAAACGATTTTGGAGCCGATGAATGCGCCATGAAAAATCCCCGGTCGAGTTCTTACGCGCGTCTTTCCTACGTGCGCAGCATTGGAGCGTCAATTGCATCACTGCCGATAAAATCGCCTGCGCGATATGGTCAATGCGCGGTTTTCCTGCTTACCTCGCGGAAAGTTCAACTCAGGTAGGTAGACGACCGGCATGCTGCGCTTCGGATTGATTTTTAATGCTCTCGTTTTGATGTTTCCGGGCGCCCTTGCCGCCCAGACACCGCAGGACGTTGTATGGGTCCAGATCGAAGCACGGCCGACCTACGCACAGGCGGTCGAACGGGTGGAGAGCTATTCGCAAGACCTGGAGAACGTCAAAGGCTTCTCGATCGCGGGCGGTTGGTTCGCGATCGCAATCGGCCCGTTCACGCAACAGGACGCCGAAGATGTTTTGCGACGCTACAGGCTTCAGGGCCTGATCCCGAGTGACAGCTACATCGCCCTCAGCACCGGCTATAGCCAGCAGTACTGGCCACCGGGGGAGGACCTTCTGGCATTGGGAAGCCTTTCGACGATCACCGCGCCTGCCCCGTTGGCGCCAGATCGCAGCGAAGATCAGCTTGCAACGACGCCAACTGTCGAAAATGCAGAGCCTGACGGGGAAACACCAGCCGAGGCGCGGCGCGGTGAACGCGCGCTCACTGCCGAGGAGCGGCGCGATCTGCAGCGCGCCTTGCAATGGGCTGGCCACTACAATGCAACCATCGATGGCGCGTTCGGGCGCGGCACGCGTGATGCCATGGCGTCCTGGCAAGGCGCAAACGGATTTGAACCGACCGGGATACTCACAAGCCGGCAACGGACCACCCTGACGCGACAGTACAATGCCGTCCTTGAAGGACTGGACATGGAGATCGTCCGAGACATCGACGCGGGCATTGAAATGCGCATGCCGACGGCGATGATCGCCTTTGAAAAATACGACCCGCCTTTCGCGCATTACGCGTCCAGAGGTGATTTCGCGGCACGCGTTCTGCTGATCAGCCAATCAGGTGACTTGACCCGGCTGGAAAGCCTTTACGAAATTCTCCAGACCTTGCGCATTGTCCCGCTCGACGGGCCGCGAAACCTGTCGCGCAACAGTTTTTCGATCGTCGGAAACGGTCAGGATTTCGTCAGCGAAACGCAGGTGACCCTTTCGGACGGCGAGATCAAGGGCTTTACACTAATCTGGCCGCAAGGCGACGAACAAAGGCGTGCACGCGTCCTGCAGGAAATGCGCGAGAGTTTTGTCCGCCGCAGTGGCACGCTCGATGGGGTAAGCGACCTTGCGGAGGATCGACGCGCCGATCTGATTGCAGGGCTCGAGGTCCGCAGGCCGATCTTCTCTCTTTCCGGCTTTTACGTCGATGGCTCCGGTACGGTCGTCACCAGTTCGGAGGCCGTCAAGAACTGCACGCGCATCACTTTGGACGACACATATGACGCAACCCTCAACAGCCTCGATGCAACAGGCGGAATTGCCGTGCTGCGGCCAACCGAAACCCTTGCGCCGCCTGCCGTCGCGCGCATTTCCAGTGCCCCGCCGCGTCTGCAATCCGAGGTTGCCGTCGCAGGTTATTCGTTCGAGGGCCAGCTCAACGCACCGTCCATCACCTTCGGGACGCTGGCTGATCTGAAAGGCCTGAGCGGCGAGCCGGACGTGAGCCGCCTGTCGCTGCCCGCCCTTCCCGGCGATGTGGGCGGGCCCGTCCTCGACGAGCGTGGCAACGTTTTCGGGCTGTTGCTGCCACAACCGCAGGGCAACCGCCGTTTACCGCAAGAGGTCCGTTTCGCGCTCGCGGGTGAAGCATTTTCCGCCGCTCTGGCACGGGCGGGCATCCAAGCCCAACCCGGAGAACAGACCGCCAGTCTTTCGCCGGAGGACATCGCAAGCCGCGGCGTCGAAATGACCGTACTGGTCAGCTGCTGGGAATAAAATCAACTCAAAATCGTCTTAAAAGGGCCGTAAATTCACGGTCTTAACGTGTGGCCGTTTGTCATGCGTTAAGAGCTGCATGCCACATTTCTGCTCAGGTGGGAACGCGCCGTCAGGCGGTCAAAAGTTGGAGTGGAAAATGCTGAAATATGGTTATGCGCTGGCCTTGGCCTGCGCTATGTCGCTGCCCGTATCGGTCCATGGGGGTCAACCCAACAAGCAAAACCTGAAGCTGGTCGAATACCAATCGCCGCTATTGCCGCCCGGCAACTATGCGGGACAATGGTGGACGTCGCCGGACAACTGCCAGTATTCGCGCGCCGGGCGTCCGGGAGAAACGGTCTGGTATCTGATCGTGAACAATGCACATTCAAAATGCAAAGTGCGTCTGATCCAGCGGGCTTATTCGGACTATAAGTAACGCTCAACAAGCAAGCTGCGGCGTCATGTGAATCAGGGTTGGCCCGTCAGACGAAAACGCTTCTTGAACCGCAGCTTGCAAAGCCGCGAGAGACCGGGGCGCTTCCGCCCGAGCGCCGAAAGCCTCTGCCAGTTTGCAGAAATCCGGATTGCGCGCGATGACGGCATTTGGCGCG
>JASFFN010000005.1:0-15404 GCA_050124275.1 Roseobacter sp.
TTCGAAGAGCGATGAAACCGACGTGCCGTTCCAGATGTTCAGGATGGCCTGGGCAAAGACAGGTGCCGTTGGCACGATACGGATATTGGCTGCCGCCTTGACCGCGTCGGTTGGCGCGATCGTGTCCGTGATCACCAGCGACTTCATCACGGATTTGGTCACGCGATCGACGGCGGGCCCTGACAGGACGCCATGCGTGATGTAGGAGTGTACCTCTTTCGCACCGTTTTCCAGCAACACTTCGGCGGCTTTGCACAGGGTGCCGGCTGTATCGCACATGTCGTCCACGATCAGGCAGGTTTTCCCCTTTACGTCACCAATCACAGTCATTTCGGCGACTTCGCCGGGTTTTTCGCGGCGTTTGTCAACGATCGCAAGAGGCGAATTGATGCGCTTGGCAAGTTCGCGCGCACGGGCCACACCGCCCACGTCAGGAGAGACGACCATCAGCTTGTCCATCTGGGTCTTGAATGTGCTTTTGATATCGAGCGCGAAAATGGGCGCTGCATAAAGGTTGTCGACCGGAATATCGAAAAATCCCTGTATCTGTGCCGCGTGCAGGTCCATTGTCAGAACCCGCTCGATGCCGGTGCCGACGAGCATGTTCGCCACCAGCTTTGCCGTGATCGGGGTGCGGGCCTTGGTGCGCCGGTCCTGACGGGCATAGCCGAAATATGGCAGAACGGCCGTCACGCGCGCCGCGGATGACCTGCGCAGGGCGTCGGCCATGATCAGCAACTCCATCAGATTGTCATTCGCCGGGTTGGAGGTCGATTGCAGGATGAACATGTCCTCACCGCGCACGTTCTCGTAAACCTCCACAAAAATCTCGCCGTCGTTGAACCTTTCCACGCGGGCGTCGACGAGTTTCACCTGTTTGCCGCGATGCATCGACATGCGCCGTGCGATTGCCGTGGCCAGCGGCATGTTGGCGTTACCGGAGATTAACTTGGGTTCTTGGATTTGGGGCATGGGGTCGGGTTCCAGAGCAGCGGCAGGCAAATGTAAAAGATTCGTGATGTTGACTTCACCTATCATGGCCTTTCCAATCGGCAAAGAACTCTGACGTCGCAAGGAGCGCTAAAGTGGCCCACATAGACCTGTTTTTCTCAACACTCTCTCCCTATGCCTACCTCGCCGGTACGCGTGCCGAAGAGGTCGCGGCCAGACATGGCGCGACGATCACTTACAAACCACTGGATATCATGGCGCTCTTCGCGCGCACCGGCGGCACGTCGCCCAAGGATCGCCACAAAAGCCGGATGGAGTACCGGGCACAGGATCTGGTGCGCCAGGCCAAGAAATTGGGGATGCCGTTCAACCTGACGCCTGTGCACTGGCCCACGAATGCCGCACCATCTTCCTACGCTTTCATCGCCGCCCAAAACGCAGGCGGTGGGAACCTGGGCAAGCTGATGGTGGCTATCACGCGCGCGGTCTGGGCAGAAGACAAGGACATTGCCGAGGACTCTGTCGTGCGCGGCTGTCTTGAAGAGGCCGGGTTTGATCCTTCGCTGGCGGACAGCGGGCTGCTTGCGGGCGCGGAAACCTATGCCGCAAATCTCGAAGAGGCAGTGGAACGTGGGGTGTTCGGATCGCCTTTCTATATCACCGACAAGGATCAGCGTTTCTGGGGGCAGGACAGTATCGACGATCTGGATGCCACGCTTGCAGGCAGGCTGTGACGCCGCACCATCCGGTGCCTTTCAGATCGTTCGGGCACGGGGCGCGACAGGCCTTGGCGGTGCATTGCGCGTTGGGACACGCGGGCAACTGGCGCGCGCTCGGAACGGAATTGTCGGACACACTGACCCTCACCGCCTTTGACTTGCCCGGTCACGGGCGGGCCGAGGATGGGGACGGTAAAAGCGACTACCAGGACCTATGCGTCGAAGTTATGCTGGGCTTTTTGAGCGTCGACCCCATTGACGTAATCGGTCATTCCTTTGGCGCTACGGTGGCCTTGCGGGTTGCTGTCGAATACCCCGAACGCATCAGGACACTTACGCTCATCGAGCCCGTACTTTTCGCGGCGGCGCGGAGCGAAGCGCCGGAGGCATTGGCCCGTTATCTGGCAGAGGCACAGCCCTATCTGGAGGCGCTGAAGGCGGGGGAAGAGGATCGCGCCGCGCGGCTCTTCACGAGGCTCTGGGGGGATGGAACAGCGTGGAAGGATATCCCGAAAGCTGCGCGCGCCTACATGGCGCAACGCATGTATCTTGTTTCCGCGGGATACCCGGCAATTTTCAACGATCGGCCGCAAGTTCTTGCACCGGGGCGTCTGGAGCGTACTCAAATGCCGGTGCTGATCGTGGAGGGATCCCGCAGTCCGTCGATCGTTTCAATAATAAATGGTGCACTGGCGCGGCGCCTGCCGCATGCCACCCGGGCAACGATTGACGGCGCCGGACATATGGCGCCGGTAACCAACGCGCCCGCCGTCGCGACACTGATGAGGCAACACTTACAAATGGCTTAGAAACAGGTCGATCTGCTCTTCCGGGATGGACCAGTCGCAGACCAGACGCGCCGCCAGCAGTTCGTCCGGGTCCTCTCCTTCGAGACTGCCTTCCCAGACGTAGTATTTCGCGCCCGCTTCGTGCAGGCGTTGATGTGTTGCTCTGGGAAAAGCTGCAAAGATCATGTTTGCCTGCGGCTCAAAGAGAAACTCAGCGCCTTTTCCCTTCAACCCGGCGGCCAGCCGTGCGGCGCGCTGGTTGGCTTGCGCTGCGGTATCGAGCCACAGGTTACCCTCCAGGTAGCCTTGCATCTGCGCCGACAGATAGCGGTGTTTCGAAAAGAGATGCGCGGCGCGTTTCCGGCGAAGCTCGAACTCCCAGGCTTTCGAGGGGTCGAAAAAGATCACGGCTTCGACCCCCAAGCATCCATTCTTGGTGCCCCCGAAACTCACCACATCGACACCCGCTTTCCACGACATCTCGGCGGCGGAGCAGCCGAGTTTGACAAGTGCATTGGCGAAGCGCGCGCCGTCGAGGTGGACGGGCAGATCGAACGCCTTCGCCACGGCGGTCAGGGCCTGCAACTCGTCGAGCGTGTAAACGCTGCCCCGCTCGGTCACTTGCGTGATCGAAACAGGCCCGCGTTGCGGCCCGTGAACGCCACGGGATTCCTCGGCCGATATGGCCTGGCGCAAAGCCTCAGGTGACATCTTGTCGGATCCGGGCACCAGTGTCAGCTTTGCGCCGCCCGAGTAAAACTCGGGCGCATTGCACTCGTCTTCGTGGATGTGCGCGACGGGCGAGCAAAAGACGGTCTGCCACGGCTGGCAGTAACAGCCGAGCGCCAGCGCATTCGCGGCCGTCCCCGTGGCCACGAGATAAACCGCCGCTTCCGGCGCTTCGAAAACGTCGCGCACCAGGGTGCGAACTTTCTCCATGATCGGGTCCGCGCCATAGGGCATTGCGTAGTCCGCATTCGCGGCCATTACATGCTCCATCACCTGAGGGTGCGCCGGGCCGGTATTGTCAGATGCAAAAAACACTACGATGGGTCCTCTATGATGTGGTCTTCCCAGTCTTCTTCGGGAATGTCGAATTCGCTCAGGGTCATGCCGCGCACGGAAATACCGGCGTCATGCACCGATTGCGCAGAGCCCGTTATCAAAGGATGCCAGTCGGGCAGGGGATTGCCCTGCCACAGCAGGCGATAGGCGCAGGTCTCCGGCATCCAGTAGGCGTGCGTGTCGAGGTTGTCCGGACGCAATACAATGCAGTCGGGCACGAATTGGTGGCGGTTTTCATAATGCGCGCAGCGGCATGTGTCGTCATCCAGCAGGCGGCAGGCGATCCGTGTCAGGGCGACTTCGCCGGTGTCTTCGTCTTCCAGCTTGTTCAGGCAACATTTGCCGCATCCATCGCATAGCGCTTCCCACTCCTGTTGCGACAGTCTCGAGAGCGGTTTGCGTTCCCAGAACCGCTTGGTCAGGCCGTGGCGATTGATCGGATCTTTCATAAAGCGTCCAGAATGGCACGGGCGCGGGCGCTGTCCGCATCCATCTGAGCGATGAGCGCCTCCAGGCTGTCGAATTTTTCTTCCGGCCGCAGATATTCGATCAGGGCGACCGACAGGGGCACGTCATAAAGATCCCCGGAAAAATCGAAAATGAACGTCTCGAGGTTGGGGCGGTTTTCGCCGAACATGGGCCGCACGCCGATGGACGCCACGCCATGGTAGCTGCCTTGGTGCGGTCCTTCCAGCACGTCGACAAGCACCGCGTAAACCCCGAACGCGGGTGGATGCAGGCCCTCGATCGACATATTCGCGGTGGGGTAGCCAAGCTCGCGCCCGCGCTGCTCCCCGCTGATCACGGGGCCCTCGATGCGATGCCAGTGCCCCAGCATCGCGGCGGCTTCGCGCGGCTGGCCTGCGCTCAGGGCGCGGCGGATCGCGGTAGACGAAACCGTGACATCGGCATGCGCCATGAGCGGCGCGATGGTGACGCCAAATCCCATCGCCTCTCCGAAACGGCTCAAATCCGCCGCCGTGCCGCTTCGCCCCTTTCCGAAACAAAAGTCCGCCCCGACGATGACATGGCTCAGGCCGAAGCCGTCGGTTATGACGCGGCGCGCAAACTCGTCCGGCGAGAGGGCAGCAAGCGCGCCGTTGAAGGTCAACTCGAACAAGACATCCACGCCGAGCTTTTCCAGACGGTGCGCACGGGCCTCGCGGCTCATCAGCCGGAAAGGCGGCGCGTCTGGCGCAAAAAAGGTACGCGGATGCGGCTCGAACGTCAGGATGCCCATAGGACGGGGCGGGGCTATCCTGCGCGCAAGATCGATGACGGACTGGTGACCGAGGTGGACGCCGTCGAAATTCCCGATGGCGGCAATGGCCCCGCGATCTTCCGGGGCCACGAATTGGTAGTCGCGCAGAATTTTCATGCGCCCTGCCTAGCGCCCGGTTCCGGGACGCGCAAGCACGCGCGCCGAAGAGAGCGGTGTTAATCGAACTTGCGTGACGGGGCCAATACGGTCGCTTCGCCCACCAGTACCTTCTTGCCCTTGACGGAACAGTGGCAATCCATTTTAACACGTCGTTTCGCGGGGTCGATGTCGGTCACCGTTACTTCGGCATAGACAAGATCGCCGGGGCGGACGGGAGCGAGGAACTTCAGCGTCTGGCCCAGATAAACGGTGCCATGACCGGGAAGCTGTTCACCGATAACTGCGGAGATCAACCCGGCCGTGAGCATGCCATGGGCGATGCGGCCTTCGAAGATGGTGTCCAGCGCGTAATCGTCATCCAGATGTACCGGGTTCCGGTCCGTTGAGATCTGCGCGAACATCTCGATGTCTTCATCGGTCACTACTTTGCTGAGGTGCCGGCTCATGCCCATTTCGATGTCTTCTATGCAGATTGTCCCGCGCGGCAAATTATCCAACATGACGACCCTTCCAGTAATAATCTATCAGGTTTTACTCTGATCTTGAAACTTAATTACTTTGCGGGCGCAGAAATGCAAGCAAAAAGAGTCCTAGCGCAGGTGTCCGATCGCGTATTGGGGGTTTGATTTTTCTGCGTAAAGGAATGCTTCGAGGGCATCTGCGTCAGGTTGCCGCACTGTTTTCGTTTCAGCCGCAGCCAGACCGCCGGAAATAAAAAGTGCATCGATGTCTTCGCCCATCGCACCGGCAATATCCGTCAACACGCCGTCCCCGATGGCAAGAATGCGATTGTCCGGGACATCGACGCCCAGTTCCGCCAGCCGCCGCCGCGCCAGATCGTAGATGGGTGGATGCGGCTTGCCGAAATAGAGGCTCTCCCCGCCCATCTCCGTATACAGTTTCGCCAGTGCGCCGGCGCACCATTCCCGCGTATCGCCGCGATCCACGACAATGTCGGGGTTGGCGCAGAGCAGCTTGAGCCCGCGCTGCTTGGCGAGCAGAAAATGTGGACGCATCACCGAAGGATCGGCAAGGCTGTCGAACGGCCCGGTGCAGACGATTCCTTCCGCCTGATCCAGATCGACCCGTTCGACATTCAGGGGGTCTTCGACGACTTTTGGGGGCTCGAAGAACTTGAGATCCGTGGGCGGACCGATATGCCAGACCCGGGCGCCGACGGCGCCCCGGTACATGGCGACGCGCGCGCTGTCGCCGGAAGTGGCGATCGTATCCCAGGAGTCGTCTGGCACGCCAAAGTGCACGAGCTGTTTTTCCACACCTGCGCGCGGGCGCGGCGAATTGGTGACCAGCACGACCTTGCCGCCAGAGGCACGGTAGGCCTGCAAAGCGGCCACCGCCTCCGGCAGCGCGGCAACGCCATTATGCACGCACCCCCAGAGATCTACGAACAGCGCATCGTACTGCGCGGAGATTTCGGAGAGTGCTTCGATTATCTGTGTCATGGGGCCTCGGGCTAGGGTGGCTCGCTAGCTATGGTAAATCATAAAGTCCCGACCCCAACACCCGATTTCTGCATCAGGCGGTTTCAGGGTCGCCATGCAGGCAGCAACTGCGGATCAGCCAGCTACCGCCGTCGTCTTTTTCCAGAACGAACAGCGATGTACCGGTCTCGTTTCCCTCGCCTTCGTCGAACCGACACAAGCACCATGCGAGGGTATTGCTGCTGCCGTGGTCAAGGATTGTGAAGGCCTTTGCGCTCGGCTCGGCGGTCCACTGCTCGTGCAATGATTTGATATCGGCGCGCCCGATAGCGGGCGCGCCAAAGGGTGAATGCAGTTGCGCGTTTCGTGCAAACATCTTGGCGCAGGCTTCGGCGTTCCCGGCGGCATAGGCACGGGCCATCTCATCAAGCAGTACTTGCAACTCGTCCCGCGTGGGCATCGCGTCCCCTTTTTGCGTCAGGATTGCATACGCGACGCCCCCGAGAAACGCAAATCAGACCTTGAGATTGGGAATGATCTGCTTTTTGCGGCTCATGATGCCCGGCAGAACAACCGTGTCGCCGGATACCGTGGCGCCGAAGCTCTTTTCCGCGACGGTCTTGACCAGATCATTCGGCACCAGCAGTGTCGCTTCCTCGTTCAGGATGTCCACGACGAAAAGCAGGACCTCGTCAGCGCCGTCATCGCTGGCGACGCCCGGCATCGCGGCCATCAATGCGTCCTTGCGGTCGAGCACCTGCGCCGGTGACGTGGTCTCGAGCACGGAGACGCGGAACTGTTTGCCGCCGACCTCATACTCCTTGCTGTCCATGCGCAGCAGTTCGGCTTCCGAGAAGGCCGACACATCGGACTTTGCCGCGAACATCTCGGAGGCATAGTCAGAGATATTGATCCCGAGATCCTTGGCGAGATCGTGTGCGATGGCCTCGTCTTCCTGCGTTGTCGTCGGGCTCCGGAACTCGAGCGTGTCGGACAGGATGCAGGACAGCATCGCGCCTTTTATGTTCTCCGGCATCTGCGCCATGTTCTTGCCGATCATCTTCCACATGATCGTCGCGGTACAGGCCAGCGGTTCGATGCGAATGTCGATGGGGCCTTTCGTTTCCAGCCCACCGACCAGCTTGTGATGGTCGATGATCTGCCGGATGTCGGCGTCATTGATATTGTCGGGCAGTTCGGCCGGGTTGTTCGTATCCACGATCACGACCGGCGTGTCTTCGGCGAGGTCCGAGAGGATGTCCGGCTTGTCGAGCTTCCAGCGGTCCAGCATGAAAAGCGCTTCGGTGTTCGGTTCGCCCAACAGGACCGGTTTGGCATCAACGCCTTTGATCTGGTTGAGATACCATGCCCATATGATCGGAGACCCGGTGCTGTCCGTGTCAGGAGATTTGTGGCCAAAAACGAGGGTTGTCATATCCGTGTCCGTTCGTAATCTGAGGTGTTTTCGCGCCTTATAGCAGGTGTTTTTCAACTGTCACCCCGAATGCCGGCCTTGGGGTCCTTTGTCACAGGGAAAGGGCGTGGAAGCCGGAACCCGACGCGCCGTGGCAAAAGGAAAAAGTCGTGGGAGTGAAAGAAAACAAGCCGAAAGGGACATATATGGGCGGTAAAAGAGAAGCGGACCTTTACCCGCCGATCAAGGCACTGCTGGAAGATCAGGGCTATGTCGTCAAATCCGAGGTGGGAGCCGCCGATGTCGTTTGCCTGCGCGGCACGGATCCGCCAGTGGTGGTGGAACTCAAGCTGTCGCTCTCGCTGACGCTTTTTCACCAGGCGATCGCGCGGCAGTCCGTCACGGATGACGTTTACGTCGCGGTCGAACACAGGCTGGGACAGCGTTTTGCAAAATCGGTGAAGCAATCCGTTGCGCTGGCCCGCCGTCTGGGGCTCGGGTTGATCACCGTGAGACTTTCCGATGGTCTGGTCACGGTGCATTGCGATCCAGCGCCCTACCGTCCGCGCAAATCGACAAAGCGCCAAACAGCCCTGTTGCGCGAATTTGCGCGACGTCGGGGAGATCCGAATTCCGGAGGCCAGCAAAGTGCCGGTCTCGTGACTGCGTATCGACAGGATGCGATCAGGGTCGCTCTTTATCTCTTCGAGGCGGGTGCCAGCCGCGGCGCAGATGTTGCGCGGGAAACGGGTGTCGAAAAAGCGACCCGAATGATGCGCGACAATCATTATGGCTGGTTTGAAAGGGTGGAGAAGGGTGTTTACGGTTTGACACCGGATGGGGCAGCGGCGGTTGCGAACGATACAACTCGGCTCAGCATTTAAACGGGCTTCTGATCTGCTTTGGACGCACAGGTCCTGCGATCAAATTTTTGCAAAGAATTTGTCCTCAGACCTGTTGACAGATGTCATGCGTATCCCTAGCTAAGCTTCGTTAGCACTCAGTTGCTTTGAGTGGTAACGGCGACGGCTGGTGCATGGCCAGTCGTCTCATGGGAGAAACTTTGAGCCTCAAGGAGCTACAAAGATGGCATTTACACCACTGCATGACCGTGTTCTGGTCCGTCGTGTCGAGAGTGAAGAAAAGACCTCTGGCGGATTGATCATCCCCGACAACGCAAAAGAAAAGCCGGCAGAAGGCGAAGTCGTTGCCGTAGGCGCAGGCGCACGTGACGATGATGGCGACCGGATCTCAATGGACGTGTCCGTTGGCGACCGTGTCCTCTTCGGCAAATGGTCCGGCACCGAAGTCACCATCGACGGTGAAGAGCTGCTGATCATGAAAGAGAGCGACATCATGGGTATCATCGGAGCCGCTTCGGCAGCCGCCGCTGCCTGAAAGCCGCGGATCGTTTGACCCAACCGCAATTCAAGGAGAAATAAGAAATGTCTGCAAAAGACGTGAAATTTGATACCGACGCCCGCAATCGCATGCTGAAAGGCGTCAACATCCTGGCCGATGCCGTCAAGGTTACGCTTGGTCCCAAAGGCCGCAACGTCGTGATCGACAAATCCTTCGGCGCCCCGCGTATCACCAAAGACGGTGTGACAGTTGCCAAGGAAATCGAGCTGGAAGACAAGTTCGAGAATATGGGCGCGCAAATGGTGAAGGAAGTCGCCAGCCGCACCAACGACGAAGCGGGCGACGGTACCACCACAGCAACCGTGCTTGCTCAGGCCATCGTCAAGGAAGGCATGAAATCCGTTGCCGCCGGCATGAACCCGATGGACCTGAAGCGTGGCATCGATCTTGCCACTGCCAAAGTCGTCGAAGCGATCAAAGCCGCGTCGCGTACAGTCAAAGACAGCGACGAAGTCGCGCAGGTCGGTACGATCTCTGCCAACGGCGAAGCTGAAATCGGTCGTCAGATCGCTGATGCGATGCAGAAGGTCGGCAACGAGGGCGTCATCACCGTCGAAGAAAACAAAGGCCTCGAAACCGAGACCGACGTTGTCGAAGGTATGCAGTTCGATCGTGGCTACCTGAGCCCCTACTTTGTCACCAATGCCGACAAGATGACAACGGAGCTCGAAGACTGCATGATCCTGCTGCACGAGAAGAAACTGTCCTCGCTGCAGCCGATGGTGCCGCTTCTTGAGTCGGTCATCCAGTCGCAAAAGCCGCTTCTGATCATCGCGGAAGACGTGGAAGGCGAAGCGCTGGCGACCCTCGTGGTCAACAAGCTGCGCGGTGGTCTGAAAATCGCAGCCGTAAAGGCTCCGGGTTTCGGCGATCGCCGCAAGGCAATGCTGCAGGACATCGCGATCCTGACAGGCGGTCAGGTCATCTCCGAAGACCTCGGCATGAAGCTCGAAAACGTGACCATGGACATGCTTGGTTCCGCCAAGAAGATCCAGATCACGAAAGACGAGACCACCATCGTCGACGGTGCTGGCGAGAAGGCGGAAATCGAAGCGCGCGTCGCACAGATCCGCACACAGATCGAAGAGACAACCTCCGACTATGACCGTGAAAAGCTGCAAGAGCGCGTTGCCAAACTGGCAGGCGGTGTTGCGGTGATCCGTGTCGGTGGCATGACCGAAGTGGAAGTGAAAGAGCGCAAGGACCGTGTCGATGACGCCCTGAACGCTACCCGTGCCGCTGTTCAGGAAGGCGTTGTCGTCGGTGGCGGCGTGGCTCTGGTACAGGGCGGCAAGGCACTTGACGGCCTGACTGGTCAGAATGCCGACCAGGATGCCGGTATCGCAATCATCAGACGTGCGGTCGAAGCGCCCCTGCGCCAGATTGCGGAAAACGCGGGTGTCGACGGTGCGGTTGTTGCCGGTAAGGTGCGCGAAAGCAAGGACACGTCCTTCGGCTTCAACGCGCAAACCGAGGAATATGGCGACCTGTTCAAATTCGGTGTTATTGACCCGGCCAAGGTTGTCCGCACCGCGCTGGAAGACGCCGCATCGGTTGCCGGTCTGCTGATCACCACCGAAGCGATGGTCGCTGACAAGCCTGCAAAAGAAGGCGCAGGCGCCGGTGGCGGCATGCCCGACATGGGCGGCATGGGCGGCATGATGTAAGTCACGCTCAGCGCTTGTATTACCAAGGGGCTCGCCGTCTGGCGGGCCCCTTTTCGTTGGGTCACTCGGGCGAAACCGTAGCGCAGAACACATGCTCTGACTGCGGCGGCACGAGGAAGCGAAAACATAGCGGCTTGGCTCCGGTGCCTTGGCGGGATAAAGGCGATCATGCGCCTTTTCATGCTCACTCTTTTTACAATGCTGGCTTTTGCGTCGAACTCCTTGCTGACACGCCTGGCGGTCGAACCGGGACATGCCGATGCGATCAGCTTTGCCTTGATCCGCGTCCTGTCCGGCGCCGTCTTCCTGTGTCTGCTGGTGGCAGGACAGGGCGGGAAACTGCCGTGGCGCGCGACGGCGAGGGTGACGGGCGCGATCAGCCTCGCCGTCTACATGGTCGGCTTTTCCCTCGCCTACATTACGCTGGATGCCGGGATCGGCGCGCTCATCCTGTTTGGTGTGGTGCAGATCAGCATGTTTGCGCATGGCGCCATCACTGGTAACCGCCCCACTGCGCGTCAGTTGGCCGGTGCTGCCATTGCCTTTGGCGGCCTGTTGCTGGCGCTCTGGCCCAAGGACGGCGCCATCGAGAATTCCGCAGGTGCCCTGCTCATGGTGCTCGCTGGTTTGGGATGGGCGGTCTACACCTTGTCCGGTCGAACCGCCCGGACACCTCTTTCGGCGACGGCGGCAAACTTTGCGTTGTGTTTTCCCATGCTCATGATCGTCACCTTGCCGTTCATCGAGCAGGTTTCACCGACCGGCGTGGTTCTGGCGGTGGTGTGCGGCGCCATCACATCCGGCCTGGGCTACGCGCTCTGGTACCGGGTGCTGCCGGAGCTCAAACAGAATGTCGCCGCGGTTGTGCAACTCAGCGTGCCAATCATCGCGATAATCGGTGGCAGCGTTGTGCTCGGCGAAACCATCACCACCGGTGTGGTGGCGTCGGCGGTGCTTGTCGTCAGCGGAATAGCCCTTGCGGTCACAAAACGATCGTCTCCAACGGATCGTAGCTGAACGCTTCGGTTTGATGGAAAGCGATCTGCCGCAGGCTGTCCGGTTTAACCTGCAGCCTTTCGAAATCGGCATCGCTTGCCCATACATGTCGGGATACGATGTTTTCGGGATCTTTCCAGTCAGAGGCAATTTGGGTTTGACCAATCACGCGGCATCGAAAAAACACCTCGACCTGATGATAGCCGCTTTGGGGGTCGTGAAACTCATTGACCAGACAAAGCGCTCCCACATCGATCTTCAGACCGGTTTCTTCAAATACCTCTCTGGCGAGGTTTTCCGGCAAGGAGCAGCCCGGAACGACACCGCCGCCCGGCGCACAGAGCAGGGCGCTTCGGCCTCCCGGCCACGCATTCACGAGGAGCAATTTGTTCGCCTGGACTATGACCGCCCGGACGGCGACACGAGGTGATTTTGGACGCATGTTTGCTATTCCCCACAAAACCGCGCAACGTTACGCTTTTTTGTACCCGCTGCCAGTCCTAAGTTATGCAATATGACACGGTTTACGCTTTCAATTTGCACGTTCGTAGCCCTGTTGAGCGTAACGGGGACGGCACAGGCGCGTTGCGTCGTATTGTTGCACGGGTTGGCGCGAACAGAGGCATCCTTTGCCTTGATGGAGGCCGCTCTGAGTTCGGAAGGGTACCGTGTGGTGCGTCCGGGTTACCCGTCAACCGAGGCGTCCGTGCAGGAACTGGTTGCGCGAACTTTGCCCGATGCAATCGACGCCTGTGCACCGACAAAGCGCGTGGACTTTGTCACCCATTCCATGGGTGGCATATTGTTGCGGCAATGGGCCGCCGACGCCGGAACAGCGCGTATCAGGCGCGCCGTGATGCTGGGGCCGCCAAATCAGGGGAGTGAAGTTGTCGACAAACTGGGCGATATCGAAGCCTTCGACTGGATCAACGGGCCCGCCGGTGCGCAACTGGGAACGGGGCCTGACGATCTGCCGCGCAGACTTCCGCCCGTCACGTTTGATCTCGGTGTGATTGCCGGCGACCAGTCGCTCAACCCGTATTTCTCTTCGATCCTGCCGGGGCCCGACGACGGAAAGGTCTCGGTCTATTCCACGCGCGTCCTTGGCATGCGGGACCATATCGTTCTGCCGGTGACGCATACCTTCATGATGAACAATCCAAGGGTCATCGGTGAGGTCATTACCTACCTGAAGACAGGTGCCTTCGACCGCAGCCTCACGTGGTTCGATGCCGTGCTCGAACAGATCGGCTGCCCGGGCGGAAGTTGTGTACCCGGGATCGGAGCGCAAATTGATCGACCATAGAATTACCGGCGCCGAAATCCTCCGCCCGGACGGTTTGCACAAAGGCGCGCTCACCGTGGCGCAAGGGTGCATCAGCGAAGGAACGGCACCCCGGGAGGTGGATCTTTCCGGTTATCTGGTCTTGCCCGGGATCGTGGATGTGCATGGAGACGGCTTCGAACGTCATCTGGCGCCGCGACGGGGCGCGATGAAGGAAATGGCCGAGGGGCTGGTCGCCGCAGAATCTGAGCTTGCGGCCAATGGCATAACGACCGCCGTTCTTGCGCAGTTCGTCAGCTGGGAAGGCGGGCTGCGCGGGCTGGAGTTTGCCGATCAGGTCTTCAAAGCCATTCGGGATACCTCGGCGACGCTGGTGACGGATTTGCGCGCGCAACTGCGGTTCGAGACGCACTTGCTTGATCTTTACGGTGATCTCCCGAACCTCGTCGACGAATGGCAGGTCAAATACGTTGTGTTTAACGACCACCTGCCGCACGCGCGCCTCGCGGAGGGCCGTCAGCCCCCCCGGATGGTGGGTCAGGCCCTTAAGGCTGGCCGAAACCCGGAGACCCATTTTCAACTGATGAAGGATCTGCATGCGCGGTCGGCGGATGTCGCTCGCGCTCTTGGCGGACTGTGCGCGGATCTCACCTCTCACGGCATCAGACTGGGCAGTCACGACGATACCACCGAGGCGCAACGAGCAGAGTGGCATGCGCGTGGCGTCCACGTGGCGGAATTTCCCGAAACCTCAGCGGCTGCGGAAGCGGCGAAAAAACTGGGTGACAAAGTTGTTCTCGGGGCGCCGAATGTCGTGCGGGGCGGCTCTCACACAGGTAATGTCAGTGCCATCGATGTGATTTCTTTCGGGCATTGCGATGCGATCGCCTCGGATTACCACTACCCCAGTCCGCGTCGCGCCGCTCTTTTGATTGCGAGGAGCGGCATCACGGATCTGGCGGCGGCATGGCGTCTGGTTTCCGCCGGCCCCGCGGACGTTTTGGGCCTGCGCGACAGGGGAGAGCTGGTCACGGGCAAGCGCGCCGACATCGTCATTCTGGACGCGCAAACGCATCGCGTCGCCGCGACACTGGTGCAGGGGCAATTCAGTTACCTGTCGGGCCCGATCGCAAACCGGTATTTCGGCGCCTAGCAGCTATGCGACGATACGGTTCACATGCCCCATCTTGCGGCCCGGCTTGGTTTCGGATTTGCCATAGAGATGGAGGGCCGCGTTGGGCTCTCGGGCAATGTCCGGGACCCTGTCGACATCGTCTCCGATCAGGTTCTCCATGCTGACGTCCGCGTAGCGTTTGCCATCGCCCAATGGCCAGCCGGCAACGGCGCGGATGTGTTGTTCAAACTGATCCACCGCGCATCCATTCTGGGTCCAGTGACCGGAATTGTGGACGCGAGGCGCGATCTCGTTGACAACGAGGCCTTGTGGCGTGACGAAAAGCTCGACACCCATTACACCGACATAATCGAGTGCGTTGAGTATGTTGGCCGCGATCAGGATCGCGTCGGTGCGCTGCGATGCGCTCAGCCGCGCGGGCACGGTCGTTCGGCGCAGGATGCCGCCTTCATGCAGGTTCTCGCCGGGGTCAAAACAGGCGACCTCGCCCGCGAGGCTTCGGGCGGCGATCACGGAAACCTCGTGGCTGAAGTCGACGAAGCCTTCCAGAACAGCCGGTTGCCCGGCGATCTCCGCCAGTGCAGTGTCTGCGTCTTCGCGTGTGGAAAGCCGCGCCTGTCCTTTGCCGTCGTAGCCGAAGCGGCGGGTTTTCAGGATCGCAGGCGTGCCGATATCGGCGAGAGCCTTTGCCAGCGAGGACGCATCATCCACACTGCAGAAGGGCGCGACCCGCAATCCCAGACCTTGCAGAAAGCTCTTTTCGGTCAGCCTGTCCTGACTGACGCGCAGGGCCTCGCGCCCGGGCCGGATGGTTCGGATGGACTCAATCGCGTCCAGTGCGTCCGTGGGGATGTTCTCGAATTCGTAGGTGACGACATCAACGCTTTGCGCGAAACGGGAAAGTGCGTCCCGGTCGTCATAGGCCGCCGTTGTCAGCAGGTGCGCGGTATGGGCTGCGGGAGGGGCCGCGCCGGGTTCGAAAACATGACATCTGAAACCAAGGCGTGCCGCGGCAACCGAGAGCATCCGCCCCAACTGGCCACCGCCCAGAATGCCGATGGTCGCGCCGGACTTCAGCGGGTCAGGCATCTTCGGGTTCCTCGGGGATCGAGGCGGACAGGGCCGCGCGCCAGTCGTCC
>JASFFN010000006.1:0-15083 GCA_050124275.1 Roseobacter sp.
CTTTTTCAATTGCGTCACGAACGGCATCCGCGCGTGCCTTGGCAAGCAAGGCTTCCTGCTCCTGCACCGAAAAACTCAACCCGTCAAACGTGTTGGCACCATCCTGCACGACGAGATCAAGAAGACCGCCGAGATTCTCCAGCGATCGCACCCGTATGACAAGACCGTTGCGCGCGACAAATCCGGTTATCCGGCGCGGGTCGCTGGACGTGGAACTCTGCTGTGACCAGACGGGCTGCAGCGACAAGCCCTGCGTCTGCATGTCCCGGTCTTCGATCCCGGCGTCCTTCAGGCGCGCGAGGACCGTTGTCATCGCATCTGATGTCAGCTGGAGCGCATCGCCCGCCAAGCGCGCCTCGCGCGCAACGCCAACCCGAAGAGTTGCCATGTCGGGCTCTGCCTCGACCGTGGCTGTACCAGTGGTTACGATCATGCGCTCTCCTTCCGCCCAACCGGAAACGGTGCTACAGACCAAGAAAAGCACGGAAAAAATCAGTTTTTTCATAACGTCCCCTGTATATTGGTCGTTGCAACCATGACAATCAGCGGCGCCGAACACAATACAGTCAATACGGTCGAGCGTTTCGCTTCCTCTCGGCAGATACCTGCTGTATCCTGACCGCGGCGGCTTTCTTCTGTTTATGGCTATCAAAACTCGGTAAAGGTACCACATGAAACCGAATTTTGCTTTGTCCCTGTCCCAAGACGGCATCGCGTTGCTGCACCGAACGGCAACGACGTGGCAACTGGTGAGCAAAGCAGATCCGGCGTCCGCGGAGCTCGGCGAAGAACTGGCGACGATGTTGTCTGCAGCAACCACGCTGGCGCCGGAGGGTATCTTCTGCAAAATCGTCATTCCGAATGACCAGATCAAATTTCTGACGATCGCAACGCCGCAGGCGGACCCATCGGATTACATGAAGATCGCGGCGCAAGCCCTTGAGGGCGCTACACCTTACAGTCTCGATGAGCTGGCCTTCGACATATGCCATAGCGGCACAAGCCTCAGCGTCGCGGCGGTGGCGCGAGAAACACTTGCCGAAGCGGAGGCCTTTGCCGCCGAACATGGTTTCAACCCGGTCAGCTTTGTCGCCCGGCCGGATCCCGAGGATTTCACCGGTGAACCGTTCTTCGGTCACACGGAAGCGTCTGAACACATGCCCCCGATGGCGGACAAGGCCGAGGAGCAGGAGGCACCGCCGGGCGATCCGGCAGCGATGAATGAGGTCGCGCCGCAACCTGACTTCGTACTCCAGCGTCGCGTTCCGACCTTCCGAACGGAGTCTTCTGACGGCGGTACTGCCCCGGGACCCGGTTTGGCCGAGCCACACGCGGCATTCGAAACGCCGACTGCATCGGTTCCGCGTCCGTCGCGCAGGCAATCGGCCCCGGCATCGCGGAAAACCAGACCGCAGATTGGCGCTCTTGCCCAGAGCAGTGTTTCCGATACTGAAAACAGCGGTCATCGCGGGGTGCTTCTTGCCGCTACTGCCGTTTGTGCTCTGGGGATCGTCGCCTTCGTCAGCAATGCGTTGGACATCAGCCTTTTCGACCGAATGACCGGTCCGCCGCCGGCCGCGCAGTTTACCGCTCCCCTGCAACCGGAGTTGCCAGCGACCATCGCCGCTCCCGGAAATGATGACGCCGGTTTTGAAAAGGCATCTCTGAACAGCACTTTGTCGGACGTAGACGTCGCCGTTCTCAACGCGCTACGAACCCCTAAATTGACCGAGCCGACAGCGCGCCCGAACCGGACAGAGGATGAACTGCGCGCGGCTTATGCCGTCACCGGCATCTGGCCGGTAGCACCTGACGTGCCAGCGCCGCCGCCGCAAAATGATCTTGAAGACTTGTATCAAACGAGCATTGACCCCATCGAAGAAAATTTCGATGCCGTCGCGCTGCCAGCACTCGCATCTATCGGTCACGATGCAGTTTTCGCGGCGCCGATGGCGCCGGCCCCGGCCGGAACGCGTTTTGATCTTGATGAGCGGGGAATGGTCATTCCGACGAACGAAGGCGCAATGAATCCTGATGGTATATTGGTTTATGCCGGCGCGCCGCCCGTGCGCCAGCCTGAGGACCTGATACGGATAGAGGTACCCGGCGAGGACCTCGCGACCCGGTTGCGTCTTGCGGACGTCCGGCCCAGAGCGCGTCCCGAAAACCTTGTCGAAAGCAATGAACGCGCGGCGTTCAACGGCTTGAGCCGCGCGGAACTCGGGCAAATCCGTCCGAAATCGAGACCACCATCTGCTCAGGAAACGGCGCTGGCGGCAGCAAGTGCAAGCCTCGTACCGCAAGATGGCAGCAATCCCGAGGCGCTCATTCAGCCGCAAGCGTCCGACTTTGTAGCCCCGACGGCACGCGCGGTCGCGGTGTCTCTGCGGCCTGACAAAAGGCCCGGCAATTTCGAGGCCGTCGTCTCGCGCGCGCAAACATCGGTACCAAGCATCAACGCTTCAACCACGGTCACGGAAACACGCGCGACGCCGAGCGTAACGGCGCCCCGCATGCCGACAAGCGCCTCAATCTCCCGCGAGGCAACGGTCAAGAACGCGATTAACCTGCGCGAGGTGAACCTGATCGGCGTCTACGGCAAACCGTCAAGCCGACGTGCCCTGGTGCGCCTCGAGAATGGCCGTTTCCGCAAGGTACAGGTCGGAGACAGCATCGATGGCGGTCGTGTCTCGGCGATTGGCGATTCGGAACTGCGTTACCAGAAAAGCGGCCGCTCGATCGTGCTGAAAATGCCGAAAGGCTGATGCCGCACCTTATTCGGCCGCTATTTCACCGTTGGCAATCTGCTCCTGTTCGATGCTTTCAAACAGCGCCTTGAAGTTACCTTCCCCGAATCCGTCGTCGCCTTTGCGTTGAATGAACTCGAAGAAGATCGGACCGATCACGGTCTTCGAGAAGATCTGCAGCAAGATCTTTGTTTCGCCACCATCGACCACACCCTCGCCATCTATCAGGATGCCGTGTTTCTTCATACGGTCGACGGGTTCGCTGTGACCCTTCACGCGCGTGTGGCTGAGAGCGTAGTACGTCTCTGGAGGCCCGGGCATGAACCTGAGGCCCCGCGCCGCGATCTCATCCGTGCTGTCGTAGATATCCTGCGATCCCACGGCGATATGCTGAATGCCCTCGCCTTTGTATTTCTTCAGGTAGGATACGATCTGCCCGGTTTCACCGCGGTCCTCGTTGATCGGGATGCGAATGCGTCCACAGGGTGACGTCAGCGCACGGCTCAACAGACCCGTGTACTTCCCCTCGATGTCGAAAAACCGGATTTCCCGAAAGTTGAACAGATCGCCGTAGAATTTGAACCATTTGTCCATGTTCCCCTTGTGGACATTATGGGTCAGATGGTCGAGATAGTAAAAGCCGACGCCTTCAGGCTTCGACCGCGCAATCCAATCATATTCGTCATTGTAGGGGCTGGTATCGAAATACTGCTCCACAAAGTATATCAGCGACCCGCCGATCCCCACGATGGCGGGCACATCCAGTGCTTTGTCGTCGCCGTGATAGGGCACGGCCCCCTTGGAAACGGCATGTTCAAAGGCATGGTCCGCGTTGACGACACGCCAGCCCATGGACGGCGCGCAAGGCCCGTGCTCCTGCACGAAACGTGCGGCAAAGCTGTCAGGATCCGCGTTCAGAACATACGTGATGTCCCCCTGCTGCCACAACTCGATCCGCTTGGCCTTGTGATTGGCTACATGCGAATATCCCATGCGAGCGAAGAGTGTGCGTAGCTCTTCAGGGTTCGGATGCGCAAACTCCACGAACTCGAATCCGTCAGTTCCGGCCGGGTTTTCTGCGGTTATGCGGGATTTTGGCGTATCATGCGGAAAGGGACCCATTTCTGACCTCCGATTAGCTGGAAAAGTACTACGGTGCTTAATACGACAGCAGATATCGCATCTGGCATCGGAGTTTTTCGCAAATCAGAGAGTGTCTGTGGAGTTCTTTGCGCAAACAACGCACATTACCTGAAAATCATGAAAAGGTTCCGCATCATGATGGATGAAGTCGATAAAAAGCTGCTTGCGGCACTGCAGAAAAACGCGCAGCTCACTGCCCAGCAATTGGGCGACATGTTGAACCTGTCGCCGAGCCAGGCGGGCCGCCGACGTCAGCGCCTGGAAGTCGAGGGGTTCATCAAGGCTTATGTCGCACGCCTGAAAGCCAGCTTGCTGGGCCTGCATGTTCAGGGCTTCGTGCAGGTCCACCTGGCCGCGCATGGCGCAGCGCAGTCCAAGAGCTTCAAGCGCCTCGTCGATATTACCCCGGAAATCACGGATGCGTGGACAATGACAGGCGATGCGGATTATCTTTTGCGTGTATACTGCGCCGATTTGTCGGACTTGAACCGTCTGATCCAAGATGTTTTGCTCCAGCACCCTTCCGTGGCCCGCGTGCACAGCCAGATTGTGATGGATCAGTTGAAAACGGACGGACCACTGCCAACGTGAACGCTTTCGAGAGACACATTTAATGGAAGGTTTCCTTTACCAAGCATCAATTTATCTTGCCGCCGCCGTTATCGCGGTGCCGATTGCCGCGCGGCTCGGACTGGGTTCGGTGTTGGGCTATCTGGCCGCCGGGATCATCATTGGACCCGCTCTGGGGCTGGTCGGGTCGGAAACTCAGGACCTTCAGCATTTTGCCGAATTCGGTGTCGTGGTCATGCTGTTCCTGATCGGGCTTGAGCTTGAACCGCGCGCCTTGTGGGATATGCGCCACAGGCTGTTGGGGCTCGGTGGCTTGCAAATCGCACTGAGCACGGTTGCCTTGATGCTGATCGCGATGGCGTACAACCAGCCCTGGGGGGTCGCCCTGGCCATCGGGTTAAGCCTTTCGCTGAGTTCAACGGCCATCGTTCTGCAAACCCTCTCCGAAAAAGGTCTTATGCAGACCGGTGGCGGGCGCAATATATTCTCGGTGCTCCTGACGCAGGATATCGCGGTGATCCCGATCCTCGCAATCTTGCCACTCCTTGTGGTGACCCTCCCGACCCGCATCGCCGAAGATGGCTCCATCCAGGTCGGTGCGGACAAGCAGGCCTACGACGCGGGACACCACTCACTCTCGCTCGTGGATGGCTTGCCGGCTTGGGGAGTCACCCTGGTGACTATTGGTGCGATCGCTGCAGTTGTGATCGCGGGTGTCTACTTCACGCGCCCGGTCTTCCGCTATATCCACGCGTCACGCCTGCGCGAGATGTACACGGCTCTCGCGCTTCTGATTGTCGTTGGCATCTCGTTTCTGATGATGCTGGTGGGGCTGTCTCCGGCACTTGGAGCGTTTCTGGCGGGCGTCGTGCTGGCCAACTCCGAATTTCGCCACGAACTCGAAACCGACCTGGAGCCTTTCAAGGGCCTTTTACTGGGCCTGTTCTTCATCACCGTGGGCGCCGGCATAAATTTTGGTCTGCTCTTCACGAATATGCCCGCCATCGTCTCGATGGCGTTGTTGGTCATTATTGTCAAAGGCCTGATTCTGTATGTTCTGGCGCGCGCCTTCCAGATCAAAGGCCGCGACCGGTGGCTCTTTTCGCTCGGACTGGCTCAGGCGGGCGAATTCGGCTTCGTGCTCACGTCTTTTTCCGTTCAGCAAAACGTCATTCCACTCGCGGTGGCGGAAACAATGCTGCTCGTCATTGCGCTGTCCATGCTGATTACACCGCTGCTTTTCATACTCTACGATTTCCTGTCCAAGCGCATGGACGAGACTGTCGAGAACCAACCGGAAGACGAGATCGACGAGGAAGGACCGGTCATCATCGCGGGCATCGGACGCTTTGGTCAAATCGTGAACCGCCTCGTGCAGGCAAGCGGCTTCAAGACCGTCGTTCTGGACAATGACATGGAGACGATCGCGGTCATGCGGCGCTTCGGCTTCAAGGGATTTCTTGGTGATCCCACGCGTCCAGACATTCTGCGCGCCGCCGGTATCGACAAGGCAAAGGTCCTCGTGGTCGCGGTGAACGACCCGGAGGCAGCCATCAAGCTGGTCAGATACGCTCGAAGCCTCAGACCCGACCTGCATATCGTCGCAAGGGCGCGCGACAGAACAT
Organism: Roseobacter sp.; assembly: GCA_050124275.1. Taxonomy (GTDB): domain Bacteria; phylum Pseudomonadota; class Alphaproteobacteria; order Rhodobacterales; family Rhodobacteraceae; genus Roseobacter. The sequence continues at coordinate 6,086 of JASFFN010000006.1, forward strand.
TCGTGTATCGCTTGTTTCAGGCTGGTGCCAATGACATCGTTCGGGAAATGTTCGACAGCTCGTTGCGTGCAGGACGCTATGTTCTGGAGAATATCGGTCTCAGCGAGTACGAAGCGGCTGAGGCGGAACGCGTATTCTACCAGCATGACCGGGAAACCGTGCGCCAGCTTGCGGAATTGTGGGACCCCTCAAGGCCCGTCAGTCAGAACCCCGCCTACGTGGCCCGCGCCAAGGAATTGCAGAAAGAGCTCGAAACGGCGATCCTGAGCCGCCCGCTGCGCGGCGATGAGAGCGCGTCGGGAAGCTGACACGCGCCGCGATGCACAGTTGTCTTACCCGCAAGCTTCGTGGCATCAACCGTCCGAAACACCCGCTTCGGCAAAGGTCGCCATACCGCTCAGACAGGCGACGGCCCCCTGCAAGACGCCCAATGCGAGCGTGCCGCCCGATGCTTCACCAAGTCGAAGCCCGAGCGAAAGCAAGGGTTTTTTGTCGAGCTTCTCGAGCAGCCGGGCATGCGCGTTTTCCGCGCTCAGATGTCCGGCCACACAGTGATCCAATGCCGACGGTTCAGTTCTGTAAAGACACGCGGCAGCCGCGCAACAAATGAAGCCATCCAGCACCACAGGTATCCGCAAGTGCCGGGCGCGCACGATCGCGCCCGCGATTGCTGCCAGCTCGCGCCCGCCCAAAGCTTGCAGGATCTCGAGCCCGTCAGTTGCCGCCGCATGCCGTGAGACGCCTTCCTCCACCACGCGCACCTTGTTGGCGAGACCCGCGTCATCGACGCCGGTTCCCCGCCCGACCCAGTCTTCTGCCGCGCCTCCGAAACAGGCGTTGGCAAGGGCCGCCGCAGAAGTCGTATTGCCGATTCCCATTTCTCCGACGACCAGCACGTCCGCCGTCGACGACACCGCATCCCAACCGATCCGCAAGGCTTCGACCATATCGCTCTCGCTCAGGGCGGCCTCTTGCGTGAAATCCGCGGTCGGCTGATCCAGTGCGATAGGGTGGACATCGAGCCGCGCGCCAAAGGTGTCGGCCAGTTGATTGATGGCCGCACCGCCGTTTGCAAAGTTCAAGACCATCTGCTCAGTGACCTCGGGCGGGAAGGCCGAAACGCCTCGGGCGGCGACGCCGTGATTGCCCGCAAAGACGAGCACCTGCGGCGCGGATATCCGCGGTTTGTCCGTGCCACGCCAGCCTGCGTACCAGATCGCAAGATCCTCCAGTCCGCCCAGGGCGCGGGGCGGCTTGGTCAGCTGCATGTTGCGTGCCGCGGCCGCCTCAAGCGCATCCGCACTCGGGGAAACAGGCTCTCGCAACAGGACGCGAAACTGCTTTGTTGTTGAAAATACTGCCATGTTTCGAGAACCTCATTGCATCTGCGTTGTCTCCTCATTACCCCAAGAGGAACCGCCCGCAAGGCCCGAAGAGACCTTAAATCCATGAAACTCTCCGCTGGATCATCAATTGCCTTGGATATCGCGCTGGCCTTTGTGCTCCTGACACGTTTACCGATGCCGCGGCTCGCGCCTGAGGCTTTCGGGCACTCGACCCGCGCGGTCTGGGCATACCCTCTCGTGGGTGCCGCCATCGGCGCCATCGCTTGGGGGGGCGGTCAACTGGCGCTGGCTGCGGAGCTGCCGGCACCGGTGGTTGCCGGTCTGATGATCGCTGCCATGGTCCTGTGCAGCGGCGCCATGCACGAAGACGGCCTTGCGGATATCGCCGACGGCTTCTGGGGTGCGCAGAGTGCGGAAAAACGCTTGGAAATCATGAAAGACAGCCAGATCGGCACCTACGGCACTCTGGCAATCGTGATCGTCACCGGGTTGCGGTGGACGGCTTTGGCGGCGTTGATACCGGTCAATCCGGCAGCCGTGCTGGCTGCCGCCTGCATTTCCCGTTCGGCCATGCCGGTCCTGATGTACGCACTGCCACCAGCCCGCAGCGCCGGTTTGTCTGCAAGTGTCGGGCGTCCCAGGCTTTTGCCGGTCCTGTTCGGCGTGGGGCTGGCGAGCATGCTTTCAGCAACCGTTATCGGGTCCGCTGTGTCGGCCGCCTTTCTGATCGGTGTCGTTGCGACCTTCAGCCTCGCTGTACTCGCGTCGAGGAAAATCGGCGGACAGACCGGAGATGTGCTGGGCGCCACACAACAGCTGTGCGAAACCCTCATTCTGTTGGCTTTATGCCTGAAAACCGCATGAAAAAACCGCGCTCCGAAGAGCGCGGGTGGGTAATACTTTCCGACGTGCAAGGACGTTGATCAGGCGGCAATCCGACTGTCGAGAACGTCACCTACTTGTCTTGCCGCTTCCAACTCGTCACCGCCGCTGACCGCGGCGACCTCACGCGTCAGACGCTCAAGCGCCGCTTCGTAAAGCTGGCGCTCGGAATAGCTTTGCTCGCGCTGGTCATCGGTGCGGTGCAGGTCGCGAACGACCTCCGCAATCGCGATCAGGTCGCCTGAATTGATCTTTTGCTCGTATTCCTGCGCCCGACGCGACCACATCGCCCGTTTCACTTTTGCCTTGCCTTTGAGCGTTTTCATGGCGTGTGAAATAACGTCCGGGCTGCTCAACGCCCGCATACCGATTTCCGTCGCTTTGTGGGTCGGCACCCGAAGAGTCATCTTGTCCTTTTCAAAGGAGATGACGAACAGTTCCAGCGAGATTCCCGCAATCTCCTGCTCTTCAATCGACAGGATCTGGCCCACGCCATGGGCCGGATAAACGACGAAGTCGTTGGGGCGGAAATCAAGTTTCTTCGATTTTGTCATTCAGTTTTCCTCGACTGACGGTAAGCTTTGCGGGTTCTAAACAGTCAAAAACATCCAGGTTCGAAGCATGCCTGCCAATCAGCCATGTATGAAGTTGACGTGCTTTAAAACGCCTGCGCCCGTGGCGGGTCAAACGCAACCCCGATCCGTCTGTTAATTTTATAAGGTATGTTATCATAAAAGGCGGGCAAACAAAAGCCCACCTTACGTCATCCAAACAAAAACCAAATAGTATAAGCGATTTAGCGCGTCAGGTCTTATGACCTACACCGAATCAGTGCTGTCTTGGTTAACCACCCTCGCCCGGCGCCTCTGAAAAATACTTTTCCAGCTTGCCTGTTTCGCCATCGTGCTCTTCTGCATTCGGCAACGGATCTTTCTTTGTTATGATGACCGGCCAGAGTTCCGAGTACTTGCGATTGAACTCAACCCATTTTTCCATGTCCGGCTCCGTGTCCGGACGAATCGCATCAGCGGGGCATTCAGGCTCGCAGACACCGCAATCGATACACTCGTCCGGGTGAATGACGAGCATATTCTCCCCCTCGTAAAAACAGTCAACGGGGCAGACTTCGACACAGTCCGTGTACTTGCACGCGATGCAGTTATCGTTCACGATGTAAGTCATAGGACCGCTTCCTCCGGATCATCACAATCCGGTAGCTAATTCACCAATCAAAATCATTCAAGTAAACGCGCGCGAGAAAGATCGTAGGTGCGACGATCTCGCTTCGTGGGCCGACGTTTTCCCTCGTAGGCGGGGTTTTGCGGAGCACCATCCGATGGCTTCAGGTCAAGCGGCGCGAGATCCGTGTAAAGCCGTTGCGCTTCGCTGGCCGGCCCTCTTCGTTGTCCCAGTTCATCGATGCGTATGACCCGAACCCTGTCTGACTGTTGAAACGTCAGGACATCCTCCGAACCGACCAGAGTACTGCTTTTCGTGACCCGAACGGAATTTACCCGAACAGATCCCCCCGTGACAACGGAAGCGGCCAGCGATCGCGTTTTGAAGAACCGGGCATACCAGAGCCATTTATCCAAGCGCAGCTTTTCAGCCACCTACTTGTTATCCTTCAGGCCCATCAGCGCAGCGGCAAAAGGGTTATCCGGATCAATTTTCTTTTCTGCTTTGGGGGGGCGGGCCGAAAACTTCTGACCGGCTTTGTGTCCGTCGCCTTGCGGGCCGCCGCGCTTGTGTTTCTTCCTCGGCTTGCCTTTGCCCTGCGGCTGGTCTCCACCGCGCCGTGCCTTGTGACCGTTCGACCGGCCAGACCGCCCCCACGTGAAGGTGTAAAAGACCTCGGTCTCCGGTTCTTCGCCTGTCGCCGGAATCGCTTCCTCGACGGCGGCTGTCTCAATAGTGGTATCCGGCTCTTCCGTTTCGGAAATCTCTGCCGTCTCTTCGGCATCTGGCTCTGCCAGAGCCGGTTCATCGCCAGCAGATGCGCCTTCTGTGTCCCCGGATGAGGCTACGTTCTGCGGCACGGGCTTGGACTTCTCGCGCTCGCCTTTCTGAGCGTTGTAGCCCAGCCCCTGCATGAGATCGGCGAATTGCTCCAGCGTCATTCCGGTGATCGACAGCATGTCGGGTTTAGCCTCGAACCCTCCGCGCGTGTCCTCACCCCGCAGGATATCCGCCAGCCGCTCCAGCATGTCGATACGGATCGCGCGCGCGCCGGAATTGCGGTATCCCGACATGGTGTCGGCACCCTCGGGCGCGTTTTCGTCCACGGGAATGGTGACAAGGCCCGGGGGTGGTGCCTCGGGGAAGACCTCGAGCCCCTGCGACAACGACCATAACACCAGACGCAACCGCGTGGGCGCAGGTTTTAGCAGAAGCGGCAGGAAAATCGTGAACTGCCCGAAGCGAATGCCATGCTTGCGCAAGGCGCCGCGCGCGTCCTGGTCAAGCGCCTTTACCTCGTTGACCACCTGCGCGCGCGGCAAAACGCCCAAAGCCTCGACCATCTGGAACGCAAAACCCCGCGCGAGACCGGTGAGTGCTTCATCACGGCTCAGGTTCAGCAGCGGTTCGAAAAGTGCCGCGATTTTCCGGTCGATAAAGTGTTGTAGGCGTCGTTGCACCTTTTGCGCAACCTCAGGCCCGGCGACGTCATCGACGTAAACCTCCACTTGCGGTTTCAGCGGATCGGCGCCTGCCACCAGCTTTCCGACCGCATCCCTGCCCCACATCAGGCCGCCCTGCTCGGTGAAATCGATTTCGGTATCCGGCGCATTGTAAAAGCGGTCGGCACGCAGATGGAACTGAGGCGCCAGGGCCTGCAGGGCCGCAGACTTGATCGTCTTGGCCTCGGCGCCGTTTGCGCCCTTGTCCTGGCTGAACCGAAAGCCTTCGAGCTTTCCTACATACTCTCCTTCGACGGTCACCTCGCCGGTATTGGATACTTCTGCCACCATGGCTTCCTTCTGGCCGAGCCGGCGCAAGAGCACGGAGGTGCGCCGATCCACAAATCTCTGGGTCAGACGCTCGTGCAGCGCGTCCGACAACCTGTCTTCTACAGAACGCGCCGCCTCGCGCCAATGGCTTTCGTCATCTGTCCATCCTTTGCGTTGCGCCACATAGGTCCATGTGCGGATATACGCCAACCGCTTGGACAGCGCATCGATGTCGCCGTCCGTCCTGTCGATGCGATTGATCTGCCGCGCGAGCCAGTCATCCGGAATTCTTCCCGATTGATGCAGATAGGCAAAGATCTGCTCCAGCAGGCTTGCGTGTTCGGCGTGGCTGATCCCCCGGAAATCGGGAATGCGGCACACATCCCACAACAGCCGCACCGACGGCCCGTCTGTGCACCGTGCGCAGACATCCGCCACCTGCCCCAGCGCCTTGAGTGCCGTGAGATCGTCGGCCTCGCGCGCCCGGACAAGGATTTCATCGTCCGGTGCTGCCTCGAGAGATCGTATCAGCCGGTCGATCGAGCCGAACTGCAACGCGTGGTTCCGCCAGTTCAGTTTCTTGAGCGGCGTGAACCGATGCTCCGTGATGGCCTGCGCCACACTATCGTCCAGAGGAGCCGCTTCACCCGTCACCCCAAAAGTCCCGTTCTTCATGCCGCGGCCCGCACGCCCTGCAATCTGGGCCAGTTCATTCGGCGCCAGCGGGCGCATGCGCCGCCCGTCGAACTTGCTCAGTGACGAGAAGGCGACGTGATCGACATCGAGGTTCAATCCCATGCCGATGGCGTCTGTCGCGACAAGGTAATCGACATCCCCGTTCTGATACATGTCGACCTGCGCGTTGCGCGTGCGCGGGCTCAGCGCCCCCATGACGACCGCCGCACCGCCTTTCTGACGCCGGATCAGTTCTGCAATTGCATATACATTTTCAACAGAAAACCCCACTATTGCACTGCGGGAGCGCATCCGGCTTATCTTTTTCGCACCAATATACGATAAATTCGACATGCGCTCCCGATGCACGAATTGTGCGTCCGGAACCAGTGCCCTTATCGGACCGCGCATTGTATCCGATCCCAGAAAAAGCGTCTCATGCAGGCCGCGCGCGCGCAACAGACGGTCGGTAAACACATGCCCACGCTCGGGGTCCGCGCAAAGCTGAATTTCGTCAACGGCCAGAAAATCGCACCCCATGCCTTCCGGCATCGCTTCTACCGTGCAGACCCAGTACTGCGCCCTCGGCGGCACGATCCGCTCTTCCCCGGTGACAAGTGCGACAACGGAGGGCCCCCGCGCGGCGACAATCCGGTCATAAACCTCGCGCGCCAGCAGGCGCAGCGGCAGCCCGATCACACCGGTGCGATGGCCAAGCATACGCTCTATGGCATAGGTGGTTTTGCCTGTGTTGGTCGGGCCAAGAACAGCCACAACCCTTTTTTCACCGGACACGGCGATTTCCTTGCTCTGCCCCCGTCAGAGGGTCTGGCCAATGCCACGCCCCGCCAGACGGTCTCTCGCCTCTTTGGCCGGTTCATGATGCGGATGCAAGCTCAAGACGCGGTCGAAAAGTTCTGCCGCCCGATCCAGATCGCCAAATTCCTGCAGCATGATGCCGAGCCCGAAGATGGCGTTGTAATTGTTCGGGTTGAGAGCCAGCGCCCGCTCCAGATCATCCAGTGCCGGCCCGTAAAGACCGGCACGGTAAAATGCCGTCGCTCGAACATGCCATCCTTCGGCGAACTCCGGCGCATGATCCGTGAGCGCGGACAGGTGCTCTATCGCCCGGGTATTATCCTCGGATTCCAGTGCGTCACGGCCCCGTTTGAGCAACAGATCCATGGAAGCCGACCCGGAACTGCCCCAGATCAGGCCAAGTTCACGGTCCAGCCGTTTCGCCTCCGATTCGGGCGCCTCGCGCAATTGTGCCAGCAGGTCGGCTTCCCGGTCCTCCGCCGGCGCCGGGCCCGAAATTGCGAATACGACACAAAGTGCCGTAACGATCCGTTTGAGAATCTGGTGATGCATCTCCATAACACATGTAAATGTAACGAGCGCGCGGGCCAAATCCAGAGCTTAAGCGCAAAACAATACAAAAGGATCACGACATGAGCGATGTTTTGGACGGCGCAGTGAGCAAACTGAACGACAAAATGGCGGGTGCCGATTTCGGCGGAACGGCAAAGTTCGAAATTCTGGGGGAAGGCGCAATCGTTCTTGATGCGAATGGCGCGCGCGCAGCAGGGGACGACGCGGCGGATGTGACACTGAGCGCGGACGCGGAAACATTTCAGTCCATCCTGGAGGGCGAGATCGACCCCACGGGCGCTTTCATGTCGGGCAAGCTGACGATCGACGGGGATATGGGCATGGCCATGCAACTGGCCGCTGCTCTCGCCTGATGACGCTTCGCCCTGCCCCATTTCTGGACAAAGCAGATCATCGGCCAGCGGGCGGGGCAGCGTATTGGGTTCAGACAACCGACGGCATCCGGATCCGTGTCGGTCACTGGCCGGTCGACAGGGCGCAGGGAACTGTTCTGATCTTTCCAGGCAGAACAGAGTACATCGAAAAATACAGTCAGATCGCGACGGAATTTGCCGGCCGCGGGCTGGCAAGTCTCGCCCTGGACTGGCGCGGACAAGGTCTGTCAGAGCGATTGCTGGACAATCCGCTGATCGGCCATGTGACGAGATTTTCGGACTACCAGAGGGATGTGGCCGCGTTGTTGCTTGCGGCAGCTGAACTGGGGTCGCCGCGACCTTACTTTCTGCTGGCCCACTCGATGGGCGGCGCAATCGGTCTCCGCGCTCTTTTTGAAGGGCTTGCAGTGCCCGCGGCCACGTTCAGCGGGCCGATGTGGGGCATCAATATCGCGGCGCGCCAGAAACCTGCTGCCTGGGTTCTCAGCCATACGATGCCGCTTTTCGGACAGGGCCACAGGCTTCCGCCCGGTGCACGACTGGATCACCATGTGCTGACCGACGGCTTCGAGGGCAACCTTCTGACGCGCGACCGCGAACAGTTCGAGAGAATGCGCCAACAGCTTGTGACGCACCCCGAACTGGTGCTGGGTGGACCGAGTTACGTCTGGCTGCGGGAGGCATTGCTCGAAACGCGCCGCCTTGCGGGGCAGACATCGCCGGAGCTGCCGTCAATCACCTTTCTGGGCAGCAATGAGCGCATCGTGGACATCCCGGCAATCCACAACCGCATGAGCAGATGGCAGCGCGGACGCATCGAAATCATACCGGAGGGCGAACACGAGGTGCTGATGGAAAGCGCTGATGTGACGGCCCCCTTGTTCGATGCCATGACCGGCCTGTTTCTGGATTGAGCAAGAGCTGAACGCTGGGCATCTTGCCTCTCGCAGCTAGATTACGGAACATGGCAAGCGAACCGGCCCTGACCTTCACCGAACGGGGGATCTACTGCGCGGCAGGTGATTTCTTTATCGATCCCTGGCGCCCTGTGGATCGCGCCCTTATCACGCATGGTCACGCGGATCATGCGCGTTACGGACACGCGTCCTACCTCGCGACACACGACGCCTTGCCTGTGATCAGGCACCGGCTCGGCGATATCATCGCACAAGGCGTTTCCTATGGCGAAGTGCTTCGGATCGGAGAGGCAGACGTGTCGTTTCATCCCGCGGGGCATGTTCCCGGCTCCGCCCAGATCAAGGTGGTGGTCGCAGGCGCGACGTGGGTCGCTTCGGGCGATTACAAGATCGAGGACGACGGTCTCAGCCAGCCGTTCGAGCCGCAAAAGTGTCACCATTTCATCACCGAATCGACTTTC
>JASFFN010000007.1:0-14416 GCA_050124275.1 Roseobacter sp.
TGACGAACTGGACGCGAAACGCTCCATTTTGGCCGTATTTATGCCGCATCCCTGACGTAGGTCGAGAGGCCAGAGCGAAGGGGATTAGTTTTGCGTTATTGGATTGCCGCATGCCTGTGCGCAGCCAGCCTGGCTGGTGCCGCGCTTGCGCAGGAGAGTGTTCTGCGTTCGTTGCAGACAGGTGTGGACGCCAGCCCATGGGAGGCCGTGGGCCGGCTGGATGTCGGCGGCAACGGTTTTTGCACCGGCGCTTTGATCGAACCGCATCTGGTCCTGACGGCCGCGCATTGTCTTTTTGACAAATCCTCCGGTGAGCGGATTGATCATGAATCGGTCGAATTTCTCGCCGGCTGGCGGAACGGCCGCGCATCTGCCTATCGAAAGATCCGGCGCGCTGTCGTGCACCCGAATTATACATATGACGGAGAAGTGTCATCGGAGCGCGTCAGAAATGACATCGCATTGCTCGAGTTGGACAGGCCGATCCGCAACACGACCGTCGAACCGTTCCGGACGGCCACGCGCCCGGGGCGAGGCGACCGGATCGGTGTTGTCAGCTACGCGCGAGACCGGTCCGACGCGCCCTCCCTGCAGGAGGTCTGCCAGGTGCTCGCCCTCCATGAAGGCGTTCTGGTCACCTCATGCTCCGTTGACTTCGGATCTTCCGGGGCACCGATTTTTACCTTTTCAAAGGGTGCGGCGCTTATCGTTTCCGTCGTGTCCGCCAAGGCCGAGATCGATGGCCGGCAGGTATCGCTGGGGACGGACCTGACCGCCCCACTGGCGCATCTGCGCGCAGAACTCGACCATGGTAAAACCGCGTACCAGAACGCACTTCCTACGGTTTCGCGCGTGGTCGTCGGGCATGATCGCACCGCCATGGGCGCAAAATTCGTAAAACCTGAGGAGTAGAGGATGCGCGTTGGTCCGATATCGGCGGCAGTTTTCGCTCTGTGTACAGTGGCAGCGCCTGTGCTTGCCCAACAGCAGACAACCGGATTGCGGGGGATGGCAGCGGAAAACGACGCGCTCGTCTGGCAGGCGGTTGGACGTCTTGACGCGGAAGGCGCGGGTTTCTGCACGGGAACACTGATTGCCCCTGAACTTGTCCTGACGGCCGCCCACTGCGTCTATGACCGCAAAAGCGGACGCCTGCTGGCGCCTGAGGCATTTACCTTTCGGGCCGGATTGCGAAACGGCAAAACCGCTGCCGCACGCGGCGTTGTCCAGATCGAAGCACATCCGGGTTATGATCCTCGCGCTGGCGTCGTTATCGACAACATACGCCACGACGTCGCCTTGTTGCGTTTGCAAGATCCGATACCGACCAGCGAACTCGATCCGTTCGTACTGCACAGCGAGATCGTCTCGAACGGGCCGGTCAGCGTTGTCTCCTATGGTCGCAGACGCGAAAATCTGCCCTCGCGACAGGATGTCTGTCAGGTGGAGATGACCTACGAGGACGTGATGTTCATGGATTGTGACGTCACCTTTGGCTCTTCCGGCTCTCCGGTGTTCAGCCACATAAACGGTCGGGGACAGATCGTGTCGGTGATTTCCGGCATGGCGAACATCGACGGGCGAAAAGTCGCCCTTGGCATGACGCTTCCGGATATCGTCGGGCAGTTGCGGCACCAGATCTGGGCCAACAAGGAGCGGCCGGTCGCACAGGTCAAGCGCTTGACGGCCAGTTCCGGACGGTCTTCCGCGCCGCGCGCCGGTGGCGCGAAATTTGTACGACCCTGAGGGTCTTGAAAGACCGCAAACCTATTCCCACGTTGTAAGGCGTCAGGGTGCCTTTGCAGGGTTCTGACGATCGTAGACAGCGGGCGTGTCCAAGGCGGAGCGCCCCGAACCTATCGCTCAATGAAGAGGATACAGAAATGCGTACATATGATTTTGCCCCCCTTTACCGTGCCACTGTCGGCTTCGACCAGATTGCCGATCTCATGGACCGTGTATTGACCAACGAAGGCTCGCAGCCTTCCTACCCTCCTTACAACATTGAAAAACTCGCGGATGACGCCTACCGGATTTCGATTGCTGTCGCCGGGTTTTCAGACAAGGACCTGAGTGTCGAGGTGCGGGAGAACGCTCTGATCGTTTCCGCCCGTAAATCGGACGAGGAAGAGGCACGCACCTACCTGCATCGCGGCATCGCGACACGCGCGTTCGAACGCCGGTTCCACCTGGCGGATCACGTGCAGGTCACGAGTGCCAATCACGTGGACGGTATGCTCAACATCGATCTGGTGCGCGAAGTGCCTGAAGCGCTGAAACCGCGTCAGATCGAAATCACGTCGACCAAACGCATCGGCAAAGACGTGGTCGACGCGACATCAGTCAACTAAGACGTCCGGACAGCCGGATATGGGGGCCCGGGCAATTGCCCGGGCCTTCTCAGTTTTGACCGGCAGCGCCCGGATGGGACTCGATGAATGCCCAGACAGGCAGATGATCCGAGGCGATGCGCGCGGTCCGCTCTTTGTAGACGCCATGATCGTGAACGGTAATGCCCGCGCCATAGGCCATGCGGTCAAGCTCGGCGACCGGCCGTCGTGAATGGAAGCTTTGCCCCGGGCGCAGGATCGACAAACTGTCCGACCATGGCTCGAAACCGCTTGATGTGGACCACTCGTTGAAATCGCCCATGATGAGGGTCTGGGTGGTCTCTCCGTTCAGATGATCCAGAATGGCTTTCATCTGCCGGTGTCGCCACATCCGCAGCAATCCCAGATGGGTTCCCACGATGCGCAGGTGTTCAAACGCAACCATGACGGCACCGCGTGGTTCCAGCCCGGGAAGTTCTATGTGCTCAAGTGCCTCGACCGTCAGCGATTTCTTGAACAGGACCGCATTTCCGTGCCACCCCAGACTGACGTTGTTGCGCGCCAGATGCGCGACGGCATAGTCGGTGTCCTGCTCGAGCAGAAAATGCGGAATGGCGGCCGGGCGTTTTCCCAGCCGTTTGTCCGCCTCCTGCAGCACAACGATGTCCGCATCCATTTCCACCAGAACACGCAGAATGCGCGCGGGATCATACCTGCGGTCTATGCCAACGGCCTTGTGGATATTGTAGCTCGCGACCTTTAAAGCTGTCATAGGGGTGGCTGCGGGGCTCTCCAAGCGGCATGTATCGTTTACCGGCTTTGATGTTCGTCTTTCTCGCCACAAAAACACGGCCCTTGCGATGCCTCAAGGTCTACGCGTTTAAAATCCCGTAATAAGCTGCGGTCTGATGTTTTACACGGCAGTTTCGGCGGCACATTTTCGCAATGTGCCGCAAAAGCTGGCCAATAGCCCAACCCATGGCCGCGGAACCGCGACCATGCCAGCCGATCAGGCGCGGCGCGCTCAGACGGACATGCAGATGTATTTCATCTCAAGGTAGTCTTCGACCCCATGGTGGGATCCCTCGCGACCGAGCCCCGATTGCTTGACGCCGCCGAAGGGACCGATCTCGGTCGAAATGATGCCCGTGTTGACGCCCACGATTCCGTACTCCAGCGCTTCGGCAACCTTGTAAACGCGGCTGAGATCTTTTGCGTAGAAGTAGGAAGCAAGACCAAAGATCGTATCGTTCGCCATGCTGATCACGTCGTCTTCGGTCTCGAACTTGAAAAGCGGCGCCAGCGGGCCAAAGGTTTCTTCCTGCGCGACTTTCATGTCCTGTGTCACGCCGGTCACGATTGTGGGCTCGAAGAACGTGCCGCCCAGATCATGTGGTTTGCCGCCGGTCAGGACGGCGCCGCCGTGGGCAACGACGTCCTCCATGTGTTCGATCACTTTGTCCACCGCCTCGCTGTTGATGAGCGGACCGGTGGTCACGCCACTTTCCAGACCGTCTCCAACCTTCAGATTTTCGACCGCTGCTTTCAGTTTCGCGGCGAATGCGTCGTATACGCCTGCCTGCACGTAAATCCGATTGGCGCAGACGCAGGTCTGACCGTTGTTACGGAACTTGCACAGCATCGCGCCTTCGACCGCCGCGTCGAGATCGGCGTCGTCGAAAACGATGAAGGGTGCGTTGCCGCCCAGTTCCATCGAACATTTCATCACCTGATCGGCGGCCTGTTTGAGCAGGATGCGCCCCACTTCCGTCGATCCGGTGAAGGTCAGTTTGCGCACGCCGGGATTTTCGCAGAATTCCTTGCCGATCTCGGATGCAGACGAAGAGGTCACCACATTGAAGACACCTGCGGGAATACCGGCGCGTTCCGCGAGAACCCCCATGACGATCGCCGAAAGAGGCGTTTCCTTGGCCGGGCGCGCGACAAAGGCGCATCCGACTGCCAGAGCAGGGGCGGCCTTGCGCGTAATCATAGCATTGGGGAAGTTCCACGGGGTGATCGAGGCTGCGACACCGATCGGTTGTTTCAGCACCATGATACGCTTGTCACGCTGGTGACCGGGTATGGTTTCGCCGTAAATGCGCTTGGCCTGTTCCCCCATGAATTCGATGAAACTGGCGCCGTAGGCGATCTCTCCCTTGGCTTCGGCATGGGGTTTGCCTTGTTCGGCGGTCAGGATGGTGGCGAGGTCGTCGGCGTTGTCCATCATCAGATCGAACCACTTGCGCATGATGGCGGCGCGCTCCTTGCCGGTCCAGCTCGCCCACTCTTTCTGTGCCTTTTCCGCCTGTGCGATGGCGCCCGCCACCTGCGCACGGCTCAGGTCCGCGACTTCGGCGATGACGTCACCGCGGGCCGGGTTGGTCACCTCGAAAGTGCCGTTTTCACCCTCGACCCACTGTCCTGCGATATAGGCGCGTGTTTCCAGCAGGCTTGGGTCCTTGAGCAGGGATTTCAGATTGGTGTGTGGAAAATCTTTCATATCCTGTCCTCCCGATATGGTTGGTGTCTCCAATACAACTCTGTCAGTGTTTGTCCAGTTCCATCGCATCGGGGAAGAAAAATGAATTTAGACGACGCATTCGCTCAAGCGGTTCATATTCCACAGGGGGAAACCTATCCGCCGCGATGGACCCGGGAGGCGGCGGACTTCAGGCACGAGATGGGCACACGGGCGGAATTGGCCGTGTCTTACGGACCCGGTCCGCGCCAGGTCTATGACCTTTTTCACTGCGAGGGAGAAGCAGCCGGGACGTTGGTCTTTGTGCACGGCGGCTACTGGTTGCGCAATGATCGTACGCTCTGGTCTCATCTGGCACGTGGCGCTCTTGCCCGAGGATGGAATGTGGCTGTTGTACAATACGACCTCTGCCCGGATGTGAGCATTGCCGAAGTCACCGGCCAGATTGCCTGTGCGGTCACGCAGATTGCCGAGCGTTCCAACGGGCCGCTGAGCCTGACCGGGCATTCTGCGGGCGGCCAGCTCGTTGCCCGGATGCTGGCACCGGGCGTCCTGAAAAACGACATTTTACAGCGCGTCGCAAGAGTTGCCCCCATTGCCCCAGTGGCCGATCTGCGGCCGCTTTTGCAGACCTCGATGAATGAGCATTTCCGTATGGACATGGCCGCCGCCGAAGCCGAAAGCCCGGTTTTGCAGCCGGCCCCCGAGACGGCTGTGAGGATCTGGGTTGGTGCGGAAGAGCGTCCGGCGCTCCTTGAGCAGGCAGATGCGCTTGCGGATGCGTGGGAGGTGCCCTTGATCGTCGTGCCCGACAGGCACCATTTCGACATCATCGATGCCCTGTGCGATCCGCAAAGTGACATGATCCGGTTCCTTACCCTGCAATAAGGCTTGATCGGCGCATCGCTTTGGATCATGAAAACGCAGGCTGCGGGCGATGGCGTCGCCCCTACATCAGAGCTTTGATCGTCCTGAACGCCGGGACCTTTCTGTACAGGAGGGTCTGACATGACCACCCCGTCCCAATCCGATCGCCCGGCGATGTATCGCTATCACAACGGTGAAAAATCGCCTTTGCCCTTCGAAAGTGCCGAGTACGAGGCGCGGCTTGCCGAGTTGCGTGAACGCATGGATGCCGCCGGCGCGGAGGTCGCCGTTTTCACGTCGATGCATAACATCGCCTATTACTCGGGGTTTCTCTATTGCTCTTTCGGGCGACCCTACGGGCTGGTGGTTTCCGATGAGGATTGCGTGACAATCAGCGCCGGTATTGACGCAGGCCAGCCATGGCGGCGCAGTTTCGCGGACAACATCACCTACACGGACTGGCAGCGTGACAACTTCTGGCGTGCTGTCGCTTCCGTGACGGGCAAAGGCAAAGTCGTTGGTTACGAAGGGGATCATCTGACCCTGATGCAGCGCGACAAGATGGAGGATTTCCTGAACCCCCTTACAATGGTCGATGTGTATGAGACGACGATGCGGCAGCGGATGCATAAATCCCCCGCAGAGATCGCGCTCATCCGTCAGGGCGCTCAGGTCGCTGACGTTGGCGGCTATGCCATCCGTGACGCGATCAAGGCCGGGGCGCGCGAGATCGATATTGCCATGGCCGGTCGCGATGCGATGGAAGCGGAAATCGCCATGCGTTTTCCGGACGCTGAATACCGGGACACGTGGGTATGGTTCCAGTCGGGCCTCAACACCGACGGCGCACACAACCCTGTCACCGCGCGCGTCTTGCAGCGCGGCGACATTCTCAGCCTGAACACGTTTCCGATGATCTCGGGCTATTACACGGCGCTCGAACGGACGCTTTTCGTGGAGGAAGTCGACCCGGCCAGTCTCAAAATCTGGGAAGCCAATGTGGCCGCGCACGAATACGGCATGAGCCTGCTGAAGCCCGGCGTGTCCTGTACCGATGTCACCCACAAGATCAACACCTTCCTCGAGGAACGCGACCTGCTTCAATACCGGACCTTCGGCTACGGACACTCCTTTGGCATTCTCAGCCACTACTACGGGCGGGAAGCGGGACTGGAATTGCGTGAGGATATCGAAACGGTACTCGAGCCGGGCATGGTGATCTCGATGGAGCCGATGCTGACCATCGCCGAGGGCCAGCCGGGCGCGGGCGGCTACCGCGAGCATGATATCCTCGTGATCACGGAAGACGGCAACGAAAACATCACGGGCTACCCCTACGGCCCCGATTTCAACGTCGTCGGCTGACATCGCTTGCAGAGGTCGCGTGCATTTTGCCCGGAGAGGTGATGAATGCGCGCGCCGAATGCCTATATCAGACCCTGTAAGAAAAGGAGTTTTCGGATATGGCATTCGCGCGGGTCATGGGACTTGTGCTTGTCGGCCTGACGGTTGTCTTTGTCAGCCTTTGGTTCTACGCTCGCGCGGCGCAGCGTGAGAAGCTCGAAGCGACGTGGGAAAAGAACCGCGGACCGGGCAACAAGGAAAGCTTTGTCAGGGCGGAATTGATGGCCTACGAGGGCCCGCTCAAGCGCAAACTGATCTTGGGGGTATATGTGATCCCGGGTATTCTGTTGGCGATCCTGATTTATGTGACGAACACCGACTGAGAGGGTCTCGAGATGATTTACGTCAAATGGTTTTTCATTCTGACCTTTTGGGCGCTGGTGGGGGCGGTGTTTCACTACACCTTGCCGCAGGTCGATATCGCACGCATCACCGACACTTACGAAAAAAGGGTCAATCCCGGCGCAAACAGCCTGTTCTGGTCAAGCGGCGACGCGGGCAGCTCGTCAGCGGTGACGGAACGCGACGTTTTCTTCATCCAGACGCGGCTAGCGAATGACCGGGTAATGGTCTACCGCAACGAGGATACCGGCTGGATCTGGCCACCTTTTTTCAAGTTCGATACCGCCAATCTTCAGGCCGAGGCCGCTGATCTGCGATCCACGGCGAATGATCCACAATACGTCGCGATCCGCCACTATGGCTGGCGGTTCGAGTTCTTATCCATCTATCCCAATGCATTGTCGGTCTGGCCTGTTGAAGGACCGGATGCCGCCAAGCCCGTTCCTTGGGTCAATATTGTCGTTCTCGTGTTTTTTGCCGCTGTCTTTTACGGCATCTGGGTCCGGTGGCGCCGGTTCCGAGAAGCGCGCATCGACCCTGCTCTCGAGGATCTGCAGGACAGTTGGGAAGCCACCGAGGATGCGGTGGCAGAGAAAAGTGGCAAGCTTCGGCGCTGGTGGTCCCGTCAAAGAAACGGCTAGCGCTGCGTCAGTCGGCCTTTGCGAGCATGCGCCCCAGCGGTCTTGCGCCAAGAATATGGACGTGCAGATGCGGGACTTCCTGCACGCCATTGAGACCGGCATTCGAGATCATCCGGAAGCCATCGCCCGTCGGCAGGTCCACGCCTTCCAGCCGACAGACTTCACCGACAGCGCGGACGTAGTCGACGATCTCCGCGTCTGATGCTTCCGCCGCAAAATGGTCGAAACTGACATATGCGCCTTTCGGGATCACGAGGACATGCGTCGGGGCCTGCGGGTAAAGATCGCGGAAGGCCAGACTGTGCTCGGTTTCCAGCACCGTTGTGTTCGGAATCTCGCCGCGCAGGATTTTCGCAAAGATGTTCTGGTCATCGTAGGAATAGCTCATGAAAACTCCATCGGTGTCTGAGTGCGTCAGTCCGTAAAAAGGTTGTCGCTGCTTGCGATCTCTAAAGCCGAAGCCTTGGGAATTGAAAGGAATGCCGACAGCGCAGCCGCATTTTCCTGCGGATCGGCATCCTGGCGCATGCGGGACAGGTGGTCAAAACCGGCATCGCGAATGCGGTCGCTTTCGTAAACCATGTCATTGCGGATCGTCGGCAAAAGCCTGTCGAAGGTTTCCACCGACGTTTGCTCACCGGCCAGCCCGACACGCATCGCATGACCGACCAGATACGCATCTGAAAAGTTGCACTCGACCTCGAGAATTCGCGTCACTGAGCGATCCGCATCGAAATCCTGCAAGAGCTCGATACTGCTTGGGTCCATGCAGACGATCATGCGATCCGATTCGTAATAATCGAACAACATGCGCATCAAGGCACGTCGATGCCGCGTCCGTTTTTCCAGCGAAGACTGAATGCCGCCAAGATCAGGCAGATATGTATCTTCTTCGTTGAAGATGTACTCGACCGTGGGAATATTGCTGATTTGCCGCATCCTTTCCAAAAGACGTTTCGCGACATGCCACTTCTTGCACACGACCACCATCAGTTCCCGTTCGCGCCCGAGCGTGGATTCGGTTTCCCAGAACCGCGGGGCAAAGCGCCGCCCGATTCTGCCGCGCCCCGTGAGGAACTTGAACAGGCTTGGCCCTTCATCCGAAATTGTGAATGAGACATCTGTCGCCGCGTAAAGAAGACCAAGCCGACGTTTGAGATCTGCCGCTTCGGGGCTGATCTTGCGCGCAAACAAATAGTCCTGACTGACCAGCATGTCGTAGTGATCGTTGTAAAACGTTACCGGCATGCCGTAGTCCGTGAACATCAGGAAGGTCAGCGTTCGGCTGCGGATTTCCCCGGCCGGTACAAGGTGCGGTACGATTGTCTGAAAAAAGGTCTCGTCCGGGATCCATGTTGTCGCGAAAAACCGCATGACGTCTCTGCGTGTCCTGATGAATTCCAGAACTTTTTCGATGGTCTGGCGCCGCAGGCACCACCACTGGCTGCCGATGCGAATTTCCAGATCATTTGGCAGGTCACGCTTCAACCCGAACTTCTGTTGCAGCGCCAGTGCGCTGTAAAAGAGCGTCTTGTATTTCCGTTCATTGAAGAAGTGCCGGTAGATCAACCGCTCTTCCTTCATGCCGGTCTTGATCCAGTCACTTTCGAAATAGTCGAAATTTTCGATAAAATCGGCATCGTTCTCATCGAGGAACTGGTGCGTGTACTCCGCCGTCTTGATCGCCATGCAATCGCCGGACAGCATGTAGAAATGTGTCGCCCGCGGGAAAGCTTCCGCGGCTGCTTCGACGGCATTGATGGTGGCTTGCACAAGCGACCATTCGCCCCAGCCGCATTTCACGCGCTTTTTGGCAAAAGTAACGTTGGCATTACCAATCAGCGCATTGCGGATCTTGGCGTAATGCTCCGGTTTGGCACGCGCGTCAAAGTGTATAGCGGTGCAATCGCCGGACGCAGTCAGCAACCCCGCCTGCCGGATGACGGCGTCAGGATCTTTGTGGCACAAAAGGATATAGGCGATCTTGGCCAAGGATGCTTCTGCTGCTTTTGGTTTCGTTGCCTTTAAGTACGTTGATAAGCGTGAAGGCCGATTGAATAAACAGAAATTATTTGCTTTTCTGATGGTGTTGGCCACAAGAAGCCGCGTCAGAGGCATGATCAGGAGTATCGGTGCATGGGTTTCCCCGGAACCTGGATGACGGAAAGCCAGTCCTTGGTGTACCGGGTCGTTCCAAAATGTGCCTGTTCGACAATAGGCCAGGTGATGTTTTACTCCGATCACGGGCGGTTCTTCGACGGCGACATTCACGACGCGCAGGACGGCCTGCATAAATGGGCTCTGGAGCACAGCAAGCAGCCGATTTCGGAAAATGTGCTGCACCACAAATCCTACTCCTTCACGTGCGTCAGAAACCCCTACACGCGCATTCTGAGTTCATTCTTCGACAAAATCTGCGGCATTCAGAGAAACGGGAGCCGCTATCGCGGGAACCTCGTGCCTCAGCTGATCCAAAAATATGGAATCGAGGTCGGTGGCGACGACGGTCAGGGCGAGTTCGACCAGATCGCGTCGTTTCGACGTTTTCTGCTGTTTGCCCGCGATACGATCAAATTCCGCAAGCCGATGGATCCTGACATTCACTGGTCGGCCATGTCCGGCCATGTCAGCACCTTCATCGTCAACGGCGGGCGGTATGACAGCATCTTCTGGACCGAGCGGTTCAATGACGGCATGAAAGCGGTTCTGGATGCCGTGGACACGCCGGTTGAAGTCGACCTTGAGAAAGTACCTCGTTTCAACGAGAGCGAGGGGCACGGTCCCAAGCGGGAGCACGCGACAGAGGCATATTTCGACGATCTGTCAATGCATCTGGTCTACGAGATCTACAAACGGGATTTCGAGCTTTTCAAGTATGATTTCGAGAACCCCGCCAACAAATTGCCGACGGCCGAAATCGACCTTGACGAGGTTCATGCAAAGCTTGGCGACTGATCGTGCGCGCTTGCGCCGGCCGGACAAACTGCCTAAATCCACAGTATGTCGCAGGGTAAGTCATCCGCCAAAACCGACGCCAACTACAAGGTTGTCGCCGAAAACCGCCGGGCGCGTTTCGATTACGCGATCGAAGACGACGTGGAGTGCGGCATCATCCTCGAAGGGTCGGAAGTGAAGTCCCTGAGGGAAGGGGGCGCCAATATCGCCGAGAGCTATGCCGCAGTCGAAGATGGTGAGTTGTGGCTCGTCAACAGCTACATCGCGCCCTACAAACAGGCAAAAACCTTCCAGCACGAAGAACGACGCCGCCGGAAACTGCTGGTCTCGCGCAAGCAGTTGACGGATTTCTGGAACGCGACCCAGCGCAAGGGCATGACGCTGGTGCCGCTGGTTCTGTATTTCAATCATCGTGGCATGGCCAAGATCAAGATCGGCGTCGCCAAGGGCAAAAAGCTGCACGACAAGCGGGAGACCGCCGCCAAGCGCGACTGGTCACGGCAAAAGTCGCGCCTGATGAAAGAACACGGTTAGGCTGCCTGCCTCCGATCTTCCGGTTTCATCGCGACGCTGTCGCGAAGTTCTGACTGCGGCGTCAAGCGGTCTTGCCTGTCAGTGTTCGCGGCGTTACGCAGGAACAGTCCTCAAAGGCGGAATGACTTCCATGGCTGACGATCCGAAAACGCTGGTTTCAACAGAGTGGCTGGCGCAACATCTCAAAGATCCCGACCTGCGCATTCTCGATGCCTCCTGGTATCTTCCAGAGGCCGGGCGCAACGCGAAAGAAGAATATGTCGCCGCGCATATTCCCGGTGCGCGTTTCTTCGATATCGACGAGATTTCGGACAATCGCTCCGAGTTGCCGCATATGGCGCCGCCTGTCGAAAAGTTCATGTCCCGCATGCGGGCGATGGGTGTGGGAGACGGGCATCAGGTGGTCGTTTACGACGGCGCGGGATTGCTGTCTGCGGCGCGGGTCTGGTGGCTCTTCAAGCTGATGGGTCAGGACAACATTGCGGTGCTTGATGGCGGTTTTCCCAAGTGGCAGGCCGAAGGGCGTGAGACAGAGGACATGCCTCCGGTCGTGCGCGACCGGCACATGACCGTGCGGTTCCAGAACCAGCTGGTGCGGGATGTGACACAGGTTTCCGCCGCCTCGAAACTGAAGGATCACGAGATCGTCGACGCCCGCGCGGCGAACCGGTTTCGCGGGGACGCGCCCGAGCCGCGCGAAGGATTGCGCCCCGGGCATATACCCGGCTCGCGGTCGGTCCCCTACACGATGTTGCTGAACGACGACAAGACACTGAAGTCGCCGGAGGCGTGCCGCGCGGTCTTCGAGGCCGCCGGCGTGGATCTCGGCAAGCCGGTCATAACCACCTGCGGCTCCGGTGTGACGGCGGCCATTCTCGCTCTTGCGCTTGAGCGCATGGGGCACAACCAGTGGTCGCTCTACGATGGATCCTGGGCGGAGTGGGGAATGTTTCCCACCGTGCCCGTCGCGACAGGAGACGCCTGATGTTCGAAACCCTGAAGGAACGCCCGGCCGACAGTATTCTCATGCTGATGCAGATGTTCCGCGACGACCCGCGCGACACGAAAATCGATCTTGGCGTTGGCGTCTACAAGGATGCGAACGGCCTGACACCGGTGATGCGGGCGGTCAAGGCGGCGGAACACAGGCTGTGGGAAACGCAGGATACGAAAGCCTACACCGGCCTTGCGGGCGACCCGGCGTTCTCCGATGCGATGATCGCGCTTGTGCTGGGCAATGCCGTGTCGCGCGAGACCGTGGCGGCAGCGGCGACGCCGGGGGGCACCGGTGCCGTGCGTCAGGCCTTCGAGCTTGTCCGGATGGCCAATCCGGGGGCGCGTGTCTTCGTCTCTGATCCCACGTGGCCGAACCATGTTTCGATCCTCGACTATCTCGGGATGAACCTGCAAAGATACCGCTACTTCGATGAGGAGACGCGCGGTGTCGATTTCGACGGCATGCTGGCGGACATCAGCAAGGCGAGGTCCGGAGACGTGGTCCTGCTGCATGGCTGCTGCCACAATCCCACGGGCGCGAACCTGAACCCGACAGAGTGGCAAGCGGTTGCGGACATGCTGCTGGAAACCGGCGCGGTGCCGATGATCGACATCGCCTACCAGGGCTTCGGAGACGGGCTGGACGAAGACGCGGCGGCGACGCGGCTCATCGCCTCTTCGGTGCCGGAATGCCTGATCGCGGCAAGCTGTTCCAAGAACTTCGGCATCTACCGCGAACGCACCGGCCTTCTGATGGCGATCAGCCAGAATGCGCACGCGCGCAAGCTCAATCAGGAAACACTGAATTTTCTCAACCGTCAGAACTACAGCTTTCCGCCCGATCACGGCGCCCGGCTGGTGACGATGATTCTGAATGACGACGCCCTGCGCGCAGACTGGCAGGCGGAACTGGAAGAGGTGCGGCTCAGCATGCTGACCCTGCGACAGCAACTGGCCGCCGAACTGCAGCGTCTCTCCGGGTCCGACCGCTTCGGCTTTCTCGCCCAGCACAGGGGCATGTTCTCCCGCCTCGGCACCACGCCCGACAAGGTTGCGCTCATGCGCGAGAAGAACGGCATCTACATGGTGTCCGACAGCCGCATCAATATCGCGGGGCTGAACGCGCGCACGATCCCTGTGCTGGCGAGGGCGATTGTGGATGCAGGAGTGTGACCCTGGATCGGTTCAGCGCCCTATTCCGAATTTTTTTGTGGAAATTAAAAGGGGGGGCGGTCTTCCGCCCCCCTGTTATGAACGTGGCCGCGATATCGCTTACGGCTTGATGTATGCGTAGCCCAACTGCTGCAGATGGGCGAGTTCCGCGACACCTGACGGTACGATATCCTCTTCCCAGGTATCGTAGAGATCGTCTGTGTAGCTGATCTTGCGACCCGTGAGGGTGTTGTTGCAGACTTGGAAACTCACATTTTGCCCCTTAAGGGACGCCACCGCGGTTTTGAGTGCATCGTCCTCCTTGGCCGTCATCAAGACACCAAGGCCGTTGCCGTGGAGAACGACCTTGATATCCAGATTCTCGGCGCCAACGGCGTTTATGTGATTTTGAATATTTCGCATCGCACCCTTGTAGTACTTGGACTCCGGTCCGCCGTCATAGTTGATGTGATAAACGACCTTTTGTTTGCCGTATCTTTCCGATGCGTCGGCCCCGGACAAGGCGGCCACGGTGATAAGCGCGGCGACAGCCAACGCAAATACTGATCTGAACATATTTTCCTCCCATGATTGTAATCTGTGATCGTACGACCAAATGGATTTTCTGAAAACTGCAATTTTGCCGGCCGGTCTGCAGACCCGCGCTGGCAGCAGTCTCGGTGTAAGCGCTGTCGCGCAACCGCGGCTTTGAC
>JASFFN010000008.1:0-14114 GCA_050124275.1 Roseobacter sp.
ACTGGACAGACCGGAGGTCCGTGAAGCGGAGGCCTACGTCTGAGCCAGTTGCTACCCGCGCCTTTTGCGGGCCACCATCATCAACCCAACGGAGACAAAGATGAAAAAGACCCTAGCACTGGCGCTCGCCGCCACAACCGCGCTTGGCACGGGCGCGCTTGCCGAAGAAATTACAGAGTTCCGCATCGGCATTCTGGGCGGCGAAAACGCGCAGGACCGCATGAACAGCTATGCGTGCCTGCAGGATTATGCAGCCGAAGAACTGGGTGTCGATGTCAAGCTCTTTGCGCCTGCCGACTACAATGGCGTGATCCAGGGCCTGCTGGGCGGCACCATCGACATGGCCTGGCTTGGTGCATCCTCCTACGCGGCAACCTACCTGCAGGATCCCGAAGCTGTCGAGCCTGTTCTCGTCAAGGTGAACATGGACGGCTCAATCGGCTATCACTCCATCGGCTTCGCCCGTAAGGACAGCGGCATCACCTCTCTGGACGACATGCAAGGCAAAGTGTTCGGCTTCGGCGACCCGAACTCCACTTCCGGCTACCTGATCCCGTCAATCGAGATCCCTCAGTATAAAGACGGCATCACGATGGAGTCGGGCGAGTACTTCGGCGAGGTCAAATTCACCGGAGGCCACGAGCAAACAATCGTTGCTGTCAACAACGGCGACATCGACGGCGGTGTGACCTGGGCCGATGGACAGGGCAACTGGGAAGACGGCTACAACTCGGGCGCTCTGCGCAAGGCGGTGGATGCCGGGCTCGTTGACATGAACGAACTTGTGGAGATCTGGAAGTCCAACGTGATCCCGGAAGGTCCGGTTGTTTTGCGAAAAGCACTTCCTGATGACGTGAAGGCCAAGATGACCGCACTGGTGGACGGTCTTCACGAGCGCGATCAGGACTGTGCTTACGGCGTGGCCGCAGGTGAAACGCTGGGCTTCCAGCCGGTCACACATGACACGTATCTGTCGGTTATCGAGGCCCGAAAGGCTAAAATCGGCGGCTAAGGCATTTCAATGAAGTGTCCGGCAGCCCTTTCGAGGGCTGCCGGTTTTTATTTTTCCCCGGGGGCGGAATGGCAGACTTATCTCTCAGCAGCACAGCACAAAGCGTGGCCAGCATTCAGTCCAGCTACTTGGTGCAGGTGCAACGCCGCCGCCTCTACGGTGGGTTGACGCTGGTCATCTTTGTGCTGCTCATGGTGTCCGGGTTCATGGTCGCCGATGACCGCAACGCCGGCGGTTTCTGGGACGGGCTGCATCAGATCGGGGATTACCCCGCCGAGGTCATCTCCGAAGCCTGGGAAAAGCGCGCTGATCTGCCCGGTCTGATCGCCAAATTCTTCCCGGCCCTGATCGAAACGATAAACATCGCCGCCGTTTCGACTTTGTTGGGTGCGGCAGCAGGCCTGATCCTGTCGTTGCTCTCGACGCGCGGGCTGGCGCGCTGGCCGCGCATGATTCCGGTTTTTCGCCGCCTGATGGATATCATGCGTGCCGTGCCGGAAATCGTCATAGCGCTGGTCCTGATCTTTGTCTTGGGCGGCGGCCCGGTTCCCGCCATGATCGCGATTGCCATCCATACGGCTGGCGCGCTCGGGAAAATGTTTTCCGAGGTCGCCGAAAATGCCGATTTGAAACCGGTCGAGGGGCTGGCTTCCACTGGCGCGACCTGGGCGCAGAAAATGTGGCTGGGTATTCTGCCACAAGTCGCGCCAAATTATCTCAGCTATTCCCTGTTACGCTTTGAAATCAATATCCGGGCCTCTGCAATCCTCGGCTTCGTCGGCGCCGGTGGACTGGGCTATGAGTTGCGCAACGCGATGGCCTGGGGACCGGGGCGCTTTGACGAGGCCGCAGCGATTTTCATTCTGCTCTTTGGCACGATTGTTTTCTTCGACCAGCTATCGAGCCACTATCGCAACCGTCTTACCGAGGGCCAGAACGCATGACCGCCGCCGATCTCACCCTTGCCAAGTCCAATGCCGACGCATTTTTCCGCCGGAAACGCCTTTTGGCCTATACCATCCCGGCGGTGCTGCTGGCCTATTTCGTGTACGTCTTCTTCGCGTTCGACATTGCCGGTCTGAGCAAACGTGCAAATTGGGACAATGCCGTCACCCTCGCCTCCGACAGTTGGTCTTACAAGGTGCATGTCACGCGATCCAACCGCACGGGCGAAGTCGAATTCGCTGTCGAGGGGGAGCGCAAGGGGGCTTATCCGGACGGCATGCGACCGGATTGGGTAACCGGTGACGACGTGGTGACGGTGGATCTTGGCGGCAGCACACTGGTGCGGTTTTTGCCCGACAACCGGACGGAAATTGACGTGCCGGGGTTCGGGCGCATCGAGGCGCAGGCCGAGGGGCGACAGGTCACCACCAATCTGCCAGAACAGCTGCCAGACTGGATCAACGCGTCCGACCGCCGCGTCGCGATCACCACGCCCGAAGGTCGGATCACGATCACAGGCTCAAAGACAGAGGTGTTCAACTACTTCCCCGGTTGGGAGTTGTTCTGGTTCACGCTGGACAGCCCCTATCACGGCCACGGCCTTGGCGAGATATTGTTCGGAGAGAGATTAGACCCGGAACGCGGCAATATTTCGGGGGCACTGGCCGATTGGTGGAACAACCCCATGTGGCGCCACAAGGACGTGGCCTGGGCCATTGGTGAGACAATCCTGATGGCCTTTCTCGGCACAATGGGCGCGGCGCTGATTGCTCTGCCGCTCGCCTTCATGGCAGCCAAGCGGTTTGCACCCGTCATGTTGGTCCGCGCCATTACCCGTCGCCTATTTGATTTCGTACGCGGTGTGGATGCACTGATCTGGACGGTGGTTCTGGCGCGTGCCTTCGGGCCCGGTCCGTTGACCGGCGCTTTGGCAATCCTGGTCACGGATACAGGCACTTTTGGCAAGATTTTCTCCGAGGCGCTGGAAAACGTGGATGAAAAGCAGATCGAAGGCGTGTCATCCACGGGTGCCAAACCCTTGCAGCGCTATCGCTTCGGAGTAATTCCGCAACTGGTCCCGGTTCTGCTGGCTCAAGTCCTCTACTTTCTGGAGTCAAACACGCGCTCGGCGACGATCATCGGCGCCATCACCGGCGGCGGTATCGGCCTGATGCTCACGCAGGCGATCCAGACCCAGAAAGACTGGGAGGAAGTCGCGTATTACATCGTATTGGTCATCATCATGGTCATGGTCATGGACTGGTTCTCGGGTTGGCTGCGCGGTCGTCTGATCGGGCGCAAAGACTGACATGACACGGCTGAAAGCTGACGCGCCGTTCATCCACGACGGCTGCACGATCACCGACAGCAACTTCGGTGCCTATACGGAGATTGGCGCGGGCAGCCGCGTGACGCATTCGGAGATGGGCGATTACAGCTATTGCGACCGGTATGCCGATATCGCCAATGCCACCATCGGGAAATTCGCAAATATCGCCAGCTTCGTGCGCATAGGGGCAACGGATCATCCGATGCACACCGCCGCCTGCCATCATTTTCTCTACAGATCCGCAGATTACTGGGACGACGCGCAACCCGACGAGGATTTCTTTGCGAAACGCAAATCGCGGCGTGCCTTTGTCGGTCACGATACGTGGATCGGCCACGCCGCGATGATAAAGCCAGAGGTGACACTCCATCATGGCGCGGTCGTGGCTGCAGGTGCGGTGGTGACGAAAGACGTGGCACCTTACACCGTTGTCGCCGGGACACCCGCACGCAAACTTCGCGACCGGCAGCCACCGGAGATCGCACAGCGATTGATCGACCTTGCCTGGTGGGATTGGCCCCACGACGCGTTGCGCATGGCGCTTGACGATTTCCGGCAGTTGACCGCAGAGGCATTTCTCGATCGTTACGGCGGCTGATCCGGCCGTCGGACGGTCATCCGCTCAAGGTCAAGGTCACCCTGTCGCCGGCAAAGTATGTGCGCCCGTACTCGACCGGCAGGCCAGCATCATCGACGTTCACACTGGTCGAGCGCAGGACCGGATCCCCCTCGCGAAGGTGCAAATGCAGCGCCTGTGTCGCATCTGCGAGCACCGCCGTCAGCCGTGTCGAGGCACGCGTGAAGTCGGTGACACCGACACGCCGCAACGCTTCGGTCACGCTGCTGGTCGCGTTAAAAGCCGCATCGATGCCTTCCAGACGGTCCAGCGGAAAGACGCTTTCAAACATAGCGATGGGCACCCCATCGGCCAAAGACAGTCCATGGTAGGCGCAAACGCGCGCACCAGGATCAATTTGCAATGCCTTTGCTTCCCCTTCGGTGGCCGAGCGGTCTTCAATGTGCAGGACCCGCTTGTCCGGATGCCGACCGGCGGCCAGCAAGTTTTCGTGAAACCGAACACGGCTCCCGATTGGGTAATCGGTGGGGGTTGCCGCAACGAAAGCACCTGCCCCGCGCCGGGTGCGGATAACTCCGCTGTCCGCCAAACTGGACAAAGCATGACGAACGGTGTGCCGATTGACGCCAAAACGTGCCGCGAGCTGCGCCTCGGTGGGCAGCTTGTCCCCGACACCGTAGCGACCCTCCGATATCTCGGCGCGCAGTGCAGTTGCGATTGCCTGCCAGACTGGGGTTTTGCGCCGCGCCGCCTCATGTGTGTCACGCAAAATTCACAAATCTCCTCTGTCGCGGATGCGTAGAAACTGATAAGATATGTATAGTTGTATAGTATAAACGCAAGTTGTCGAGATGAAAGACTCCGTGGATCAGATCAACCCGCGCAAAACGTGGCTCAGCCTTCTGGCAAAGGCACCATCAGGACGCGTCGCGGAACTTTTAGGCCAGACGATGCCCGAACCGCAGTTTTCGTGGTTGCGTTCGCCAGAAGTGGGCAGCGTTATGGTCCGCGGACGCGCGGGGGGTGCCGGATCCCCCTTCAACCTTGGCGAAATGACGGTGACGCGCTGCGCGCTTTCGCTCGCGACGGGTGAAATCGGACACGGCTATGTTCAGGGGCGTTGCAAGGAAGACGCCCGAGCTGCGGCGCTGGTGGATGCGCTGATGCAAACCGATCAAGCAGAGTACGTGCGCGCCAAAGTTTTGGGACCGTTGCAACAGGAAGAGACAGCAAGACGCCGGTCGCGCGCCGGGAAAGCTGCAGCGACCAAGGTCGAGTTCTTTACCATGGCGAGGGGAGAAGACTGATGGCCGCCCAGTCTCTGCAAGGTGGCTTCTCCAATCCGCCGCACGATGCGGCCAGGGCTTTTCGTGGCGTCATGAACGCGATGGCGCGGCCTGGCACCATAACCAAACTTGCGGGCGCGCAACCACCCGCGCCGCTCTCGCCCGCTGCGGGAACGGTCTTGTTGACCCTTTGCGATACGGATACGCCGCTTCACCTCGCCGGCGCGGCGGATTGTGATGGCGTCCGCGCCTGGCTGGCGTTCCACACCGGTGCCCCGCTCGTCGGGCCTGATGCATGCATGTTCGCCCTCGGGCGCTGGGAGGCACTTTTGCCCTTGTC
Source organism: Roseobacter sp. (assembly GCA_050124275.1). Lineage (GTDB taxonomy): Bacteria > Pseudomonadota > Alphaproteobacteria > Rhodobacterales > Rhodobacteraceae > Roseobacter. Next base: position 5,491 of record JASFFN010000008.1, read on the forward strand.
CAGCTATCCCATAGGCACGCCAGAATATCCGGATCGCTCTGCCACACTGATTGTCGAATGCGCTTCGATGTCCGAGGAGGGCGTTATCCTGCGGGGCCCCGGAATACCCGGCACGACGGCGCTGTCGCTGCCCGACCCTGAAACCTTCCGGGCGAACCATGCCTTGTTCCCGCTGGGTCTCGATTTTCTGTTCACGTGGGAGGACCGATGCGCCGCACTGCCAAGGTCGACCGATATTTGCGCACCCGAAAGCGCGACTGAGGTGCTCTGATGTATGTTGCTGTCAAGGGGGGCGAACGCGCTATCAACAACGCGCATGCTTGGCTCGCCGAAGAGCGCCGCGGCGACCCGTCTGTCGCCGAGCTGTCGATTGCTCAGATCCGTGAGCAGCTCAGCCTTGCGGTTAACCGGGTGATGGCGGAAGGCTCACTTTACGATCCAGACCTTGCTGCACTCGCGATCAAACAGTCGCGCGGAGACCTTATCGAAGCGATTTTTCTCATCCGCGCCTACAGGACCACTCTTCCCCGTTTTGGCGCCTCAGAGCCTGTTGATACCGACGAGATGGCGTGTGAGAGGCGCATCTCGGCCACGTTCAAGGATCTGCCCGGCGGTCAAGTTCTTGGGCCGACCTTCGATTACACGCACCGCCTGTTGGATTTCAAACTGGCTGCCGACGGCGAGGTTCCGGAGGCCCCTTCCAAAACCTGCGAAACGTCGCGCGTGCCGCATGTGACGGAATTTCTGAATCGCGAAGGCTTGATCGAAGAGGCGCCGCATGATGACACGCCGCCGCCGGACCTCACGCGCGAGCCGCTTGAGATGCCCGCAGGCCGGGCGCTCCGACTTCAGGCACTGACCCGTGCCGACGAGGGATTTACCTTGGGGCTCGCCTATTCCACGCAGCGCGGATACGCGCGCAACCACGCCTTCGTGGGCGAATTGCGCATTGGTGCAGTACCGGTTGAGATGGAGATACCCGAACTGGGCTTCGCCATCGAGATTGGCGAGGTTACGTTAACCGAATGCGAAACGGTGAACCAGTTCAAGGGCTCCAAGACGGAACCCCCGCAGTTCACGCGCGGGTATGGACTTGTCTTCGGTCAAACCGAGCGCAAGGCCATTTCAATGGCGCTGGTGGACCGCGCTCTGCGCTGGGAAGAACTGGGGGAAGACTATGTGGGCGCCCCCGCGCAGGATGCAGAGTTCGTTCTCTATCACGCCGACAACATTCAGGCGACCGGGTTCCTCGAACACATAAAACTGCCGCACTATGTCGATTTCCAATCCGAGTTGGAGCTTGTGCGAAAGCTGCGGCGCGAAGCGGTTTCATCCGGTATGTCAGAGGCTGCCGAATGAAGGCCATCGTTTTCGACATCGGGAACGTTCTGATCCATTGGGACCCGCGCCCGGCCTTCCGGATGGCGTTCGACGGGGATGCGGATGTCGATACGTTTCTCGAACGCACCGGGTTTTTCACCCGAAATCTGCGGGCAGACCGCGGAGAGCGGTTTGCAGCCCTTGCACAGGAGATAGACGATGACGCGGATCGCATCCTATTCTCCACTTACCCGGATCGCTTCGCTTTGACGGTGCGAGAACCGATCGAAGGCACATGGCAGGTTGTCAACAGTCTGAAGAGACGCGGTTACAGCGTTCACGCCATGACCAACTGGTCGTTGGAAACCTGGCCGATTGGGCTGACCATGCATCCAAGGCTGCAGGACACCTTCGATACGACGATCGTTTCAGGACAAGTCCGGATCACCAAGCCGGATAAAGCGATATTTGAACTCTTTCACCGCCGCACGGGGATCGCGGCAGAAGACTGTCTCATGATCGACGATGACCCATTGAACGTCGATGGCGCGCGAGCAGCCGGTTGGCAAACGCACCTTTTCACCACGCCTGCAGGGTTGGCGGAGGAACTGACGTACAGAGGGCTCTTGTGATGCGCCGTTCAGTCTCCGCCGTCACCGTCGCAGTCGCTGTCATACCAGCCGCCACTCACGCCATCGCCTTTCAGGACGATGGCCAGAAACACAGGAAAGCCTATGCAGATCATCACCTTCCCGGGGTGTTCCGTCACGGCTGTCACAATATCCGCAAAAAATTCCATGTGGTCCAAGTGTCATGCAATTGAGGCCTTAGAATGACCGAGTACAACTATAACTTCGCCTATCTGGACGAGCAGACGAAACGCATGATCCGCCGGGCGATCCTGAAAGGACTCGCGATCCCCGGCTATCAGGTGCCCTTCGCCAGTCGCGAGATGCCCATGCCCTATGGCTGGGGGACCGGCGGCGTGCAGGTGTCGGCCGCCGTGCTGACACCCGATGACCGGTTCAAGGTCATCGATCAGGGCGCGGACGACACCACGAATGCGGTATCGATCCGGACGTTCTTCGAACGCACGGCCGCTGTTGAGACAACGACAGGGACAAAGGATGCGACGGTCATCCAGACGCGCCACCGGATTCCCGAAGCGCCTCTGACCGAAAAACAGATCCTAGTCTATCAGGTGCCGATCCCGGAACCCCTGCGCTTTCTGGAGCCGCGCGAAAGCGAGACGCGCAAGATGCACAGCCTCGAAGAGTACGGATTGATGCATGTGAAGCTTTATGAGGACATTGCCAGACATGGTCATATCGCCACGTCCTATGCCTACCCGGTGAAGGTCGAGGCACGGTATGTCATGGACCCATCCCCGATCCCGAAGTTTGACAACCCGAAATTGAATGGTTGCGCCGCGATCCAGCTCTTTGGCGCAGGGCGCGAGCAGAGAATCTACGCGCTGCCGCCGTACACAAAGGTCGAAAGTCTTGATTTTGAGGATCATCCCTTCGAGGCCTCCAAGGCTGACCACGCCTGCGGGCTTTGCGGGGCCGAAGACAGCTATCTTGATGAAGTGATCATCGATGACGAGGGCGGGCGGATGTTCGTCTGCTCGGACACGGATTATTGCGAGGCCCGCCAGCAGGTCGGCCACCGCGGAAAGGATGCGGCGTGACCTCCCTTCTGTCTGTTCAGGGCCTCACAAAGCGCTATGGCATGCACATCGGATGCCTGGATGTGACTTTCGATCTCTATCCCGGCGAGGTGATGGGGATCGTCGGCGAAAGTGGCTCGGGCAAATCGACTCTGCTGAACTGCATGGCGGGACATCTCGCGCCGGATGCAGGAAAGGTGGTATTCGATACCCGCACGGACGGCCCCCGCGATACGCTGGTCATGAGCGAACCGGAACGCCGCATGCTCGGCCGCACGGACTGGGCCTTTGTGCACCAGCATGCCCGTGATGGCCTGCGCATGGGGGTGAGCGCGGGCGGCAACGTGGGCGAACGGCTGATGGCTGTGGGCGCGCGGCATTACGGCACCATTCGCGATCAGGCTGTCGACTGGCTGGAACGCGTGGAGATCGACACCGGACGCGTCGACGACCGGCCCACCACGTTTTCGGGCGGCATGCAGCAACGCTTGCAGATCGCACGCAATCTCGTGACCGGACCACGGCTGGTGTTCATGGACGAACCGACCGGCGGCCTCGATGTCAGCGTTCAGGCGCGTCTCTTGGACCTTCTGCGTGGTCTGGTGCGCGACATGGGGCTCTCGGCGATTATCGTGACGCATGATCTGGCGGTCGTGCGCCTGTTGGCCGACCGGTTGATGGTGATGAAATCCGGTCGCGTGGTCGAAGCAGGCCTGACCGATCAGGTGTTGGACGATCCGCAGCATGCCTACACCCAGCTCCTTGTCAGTTCCGTTCTTCAGGTGTGAGCCATGATCGAACTCGAAAACGTCTCCAAGACTTTCACCCTGCACAATCAGGGAAGCACGGTGATCGAAGTGCTGTCCAATGTCAGCCTGTCGGTTGCCTCCGGCGAATGCGTCGCTTTGACCGGCGCCTCTGGCGCGGGGAAATCGACGCTCATGCGCATGATCTACGGCAATTACAAAGCCCACGGCGGCGCAATCCGCGTGGGCGGGCTCGACTTGGTGAAGGCCGAGCCGCGCGACATTATCCAAATCCGCCGCGAGGTGCTGGGCTATGTCAGCCAGTTTCTGCGCGTGGTGCCTCGTGTCCCCACGCTGGAGGTGGTCGCCGAACCGCTGCGCGCCGTCGGGGTATCCGCCGCGGACGCGGAGGAACGGGCGCGGAGCCTTTTGACGCGACTCAACATCCCCGAGCGCCTGTGGTCCTTGTCGCCCACCACTTTTTCCGGCGGCGAACAACAGCGGGTCAATATCGCGCGCGGGTTTGCGCATCCGTACCCGGCCATGCTTCTGGACGAGCCGACAGCCAGTCTCGACGCCGTCAATCGCGATGTGGTGCTATGCCTGATCGAAGAGGCCAGGGCCCGCGGAGCCGCCATCGTCGGGATCTTTCATGATGAGGCTGCGCGAAACCGAGTGTGCGACCGCGAAATCGACGTAAGCCGCTTCACTCCGGCTCGCGCGGCATGAATTCGGGCCGCCTGATAGCCGTTGTCGGCCCCTCTGGTGTTGGAAAGGACAGCATCATGGCCGGCATCAAGGCCGCCGCCCCGCAAATCAGGCTGGTGCGCCGGACGATCACCCGGAGCCCGGATGCAGGTGGCGAGGTTTATGACGCCGTCAGCGAGTCACAATTCGCAAAGATGGTCGAGAGCGGCCTCTTTTGTGTTCACTGGCACGCACACGGATTGTCCTACGGCATCCCAGCGAATGTTCTGGCGGATGTTCAAAACGGCATCGATTGTCTCGCGAACTTCTCGCGCAGCGCTCTGCCGCGTGCAGCCGCGGTGTTTCCCGCGGTGACCGTGCTGAACATCACCGCCGCGCCCGAGACCATCGCCCGCCGTCTTGTTGGACGCGGCCGGGAAAGCGCCGCCGAGATCGCGACACGTCTGGCGCAAGCTGCAAAGCCAGTTCCAGAGGGTATGGATGTTCTGACCATCCGCAACGACGGCACTTTGAACGAGACCGTAGATGACGCCCTTGCCGCGCTTCAACCGGTGAGGGCATAGCGTTGTATCAGTTCGAAACAACCATCCTCGCGCTCACCGACCAAAGCAATCGTGTCCATGACGAACGGAGAAGGCAGAGCGGGCAGATGCCTGCGAACGTGCTCCTCCCAGTTCCTGATCGCGTCCTTCGGAAGACGGCCCGTCAGCGTCAGGTGAAAGCGGAACTCCTCCATCACGTAAGGATAGCCCCAACGCGCAAGCAGAGCGTCTTGCCTGTCGGTCAATCCGGCTTTGCGGCGCCGGATGAGCTCCTCCTCGCCTGGAGGTGCCCGAAACCCATCGAGTTCGCGCACGCAGGTTGCAGCGATACCAGCGATCCCGCTTGTATCTCCCACCAGAGTCAACGCGAGGAACGATCCGAGTCGGGACACCTGCAACGTGTCGCATTGCGCGGATGCACAGCCGCCGGCCAGATCCGCCAGAGCGGACCGAAGCTGGACCACGTCACAGCCCGCGCGCAAGCGAAAAGGTGGCTTGAGCGTGCCGTGAAACCCGTATTTTCTAGGTGTCATCGTGATGTCGCAAATTCCGGGGACAGTGAACTGATCGACCATGCGACCCCTTGCGACATCCCATCCCAGCCAAGTCGCACCAAACTCGGCCAAAGGGCCGTCGGGTGGCAGGTAATAAACCGCAAAACGAGTGTATGACATGAACTCTCCCTTCATTCCGACCGATTTGGCAGCAACACGTAACGGTTCCATGTCAGACGACTTGCAACTTGCCAATGCACGCCTTGTTCTGAGCGACCAGGTGCTGAGCGGGCGCATCACGATCGAAAACGGCATTATCACTGAAATTGCCGAGGGCGATGAGGTACCGGCCGGCGCGGTCGACTGTGCCGGAGATATTGTTATGCCGGGACTCGTCGAGTTGCATACCGATAACCTTGAACGTCACATCGAACCGCGTCCGGAGGTCGATTGGCCGCACCTCCCCGCGCTTCTGGCGCATGATGGCGAAATCGCTTCCACCGGCATCACCACGGTTTTCGACGCGCTCCGGGTTGGCTCGATCCACGACAGCAAGGCTCGTTATGACGAATACGCACGCAAGCTGGCTGACGAATTGCTGGGGGCCCGGGCTGCAGGGCACTTCAAGATCAGCCATTTTCTGCATCTGCGGGCCGAGATCTGCTCCGAAACGTTGCTTGACGAGATGGCGCAGTTCGGACCGGAAGACCGTGTGGGAATCGTCAGTCTGATGGACCATACCCCGGGCCAGCGGCAATTCCGGGATCTGTCGGCGCTGAAGACCTATGTCACGAAAAAGCGCGGGATGACGGATGCCGAATTTGCCGAACACGTGGCCAACCTGAAGGAACTGCAGAGTCTCTATGGCGCAAAGCACGAGACCGGTGCAGTTGCGGCAGCGGCGCGCTATGGCGCGGTACTGGCCAGTCATGACGATACCACAGCCGATCAGGTTGCCTCCTCGCATTCGAATGGCGTGGGCTTCGCGGAGTTTCCGACAACCCTCGAGGCGGCGGAGGCATGCCATGCGCATGGCATTGCGGTCATGATGGGCGCGCCCAACCTGATCCGGGGCGGTTCGCATTCGGGAAACGTTGCCGCCAAGGATCTCGCGGAGGCGAACCTTTTGGACATTCTGTCATCGGACTATGTGCCGTCCGCTCTGCTATTGTCCGCCTTTCGTCTGGCCGACATCTGGAACGACCTGCCCCGTTCCGTGGCCTGCGTCACAAGTAATCCGGCGAGTGCGGCTGGCTTGACGGATCGCGGCGCTCTGAAAACCGGGTTGCGAGGCGATCTTCTCCGCGTGCGCTATGAAAACCGCACACCGCTCGTTCGCGGTGTTTGGAGCTGCGGAAACCGCGTCGCCTGATATCCGCCTTTCTGAGAGGGCGGGTAACCTGACGTTGCGCACTGTATTTGCCCAAGAGCCGAGCCTTCAGTGATCTTTTGTCTTTTGTCCCGAAGTGCCGGCAGCCCAAAACCGGAAAAGCTCTGGATCGGCCCCGTGAAATTCGGCCAACTGGAAGCTGTTGAGGATTTTCCTTGGTTCCCGCAGTATCCGCGGCGCCCGCATGCGTTCGGTTCGGAGCCATACAGCCCAGATCCGCCCACCATCATCGGTCTCGGCAACGAAGACCGGAGCAGGTTTTTTCGACATATTTCACCCCTCAGTGTGCATTTTCGATACTCGAAAAACCTTCAGTGCTCAAAGAGTATGTGAGCGCCGGTTTGCCGCACTCTCGGGTGACGGCATTGGCGGGACCTGAGCCTTATGTGCCTCGACCCCATTTCGCGGAATATTTCATCAAGTTGTCATGTCGCGGTAACCTAAACGCTACAAAGCTGGGTTTTCGTCCGCATGAGATTGCAACGGAGGCTTTCATGAAATTCAAATCTCTCATCCTGGGAATCGGTCTGGCTGCCACATCTGCTTTGGGTGTCGCCGCCGAAACCTGGAAACTGGCCGTCACGGATGTGGAAGGCATGGAACGCCTGCAGGTCGAGTGGGGGCCTTTCAAAGAAGCCCTTGAAGAAGCAACCGGCGAAACCTTCGAATTCTTCCCGGTCAATTCCCGCACGGCCGCGGCCGAGGCGCTGCGCGGCGAAACGGTTGACTTCGTCGTCTCCGGCCCTGCGGAATATGTGGTTATCAACAAGCTGACCAACGCGACACCGCTGATCGGTCTGGGTCGCCCGGACTATCATTGCGCAATCATCGTGCGCGCCGACAGTGGCATCAACGTGCCTGCTGACCTCAAAGGCAAGAAAGTTGCCTTCGGCGATATCGGCTCGACCTCGAACATGTTGTGCCCGATGCAGCTTCTCGCGGATTACGGCGTCGATCCGGTCAATGACATCGAAAAGACCCACACCTCGCGCAACATTGCGCATGAAGCACTCAAGGCTGGTGATATAGACGCCATCGGTTCGAACGCGGGCTCATGGGTCAATGTCCGCAACAAGGAAACGGAACTGCCTTACGGCTACTTCAAGATGATCGCACGCTCAGGCGATCTGCCAAACGATATGATCATGGTCGGCGCCCATGTGCCTGAAGACGCCGCAATGATGGTGCGCGACGCCATTCTCGAGAACAAGGCGCAGATTATTGCCGGCATCACCGTTCATGAAGAAAACGACAAATATGTCGGCATGGACCTCGTGGCAATCGACGATGGCGCATATGACTATGTTCGTTCGATGTATAGCAACGCAGGCTACCCCCAGTTCGACAAATTCATCGGTGATTGACCTTGCCCTGAAAGACCTGGCCGCGCGAAGTGTGCGGCCGGGGTCCACCGAGGCGCCGCAAGTTCCGGTGTCGCCTGTGGATATAGAGGCGCGGAACGTCGGGAAGCGTTTTGGCGCGACTGCAATTTTCGCCGATGTCACCTTTCGCCTTGCGCGTGGCGAAGCCGTGGCGCTGGTCGGCGCGAACGGCACCGGAAAATCCACGCTGTTGCGCTGCCTGATGGGCCTGATCCCGGCCTCTGAGGGTCAGATCCGGCTCTTGGGGCAAACCACACGCGACGTCTCGAGCCGAGAGATGCGCGCTTTGCGCGCGCGGGTCGGTCTGGTCTCGCAGAAACACAACCTTGTTCCACGCCTGTCCGTTCTGTCGAACGTGGTACATGGGCTGCTG
>JASFFN010000009.1:0-14075 GCA_050124275.1 Roseobacter sp.
GCGCCATGAGCGACCAGCGACTTGATCTGCAAGAACTCCTGCTCGGCATCAAACCCGGTGGTCGCGACGAGAAGCGTGACACCTTCTTTGGCCAGTTCCCCCTGGAAGGCCTGCAACCCATTTGCAAACATGGCATTTGCCACTGAGGGGATGATGGCACCGACCGTATTTGTCCGGTTGGATGCAAGTACGCGTCCCCCGAAATTCGGCGTGTATCCCAAAACTTCGATCGCCTCTTCAATTCTTCGGCGGGTGGACTCGGCAACTTTGTGAGGTTCGTTCAAAGCGCGCGAAATGCTCGCGGTGGAGACACCTGCAAGCTTCGCCACATCAGCGAGCGTAGGGGCGGTCATCTTTGTCATTGCAGACTTTGTCAGATCCCTTGTTGCACAACGCAAGAAATTTTCAGCAAGACAAATGTAAGCGCTTGCATCGATTCCTGCAAGCGCTTACACACAGGGCGACCAAAGGGATTCTCTTGAGCGATGAAGCATCAGTCGCTTCCGCCCGGACCGTTGGCAGACGCAACAAGCTGGAGGTTTGCAATGGCGCGTGAATATCTGAAAAAAGCCGCGAAAACCGCAATGACAGATGCAGGAGACGTGCGGGAAACCGTACAGAACATCCTCAATGACATCGAAGCTGGCGGAGACGCCGCCGCGCTGAAATACGCGGAGAAATTCGATAACTACAAAGGAAATGTGCTTCTGTCCGAAGAAGAGATCGCCCGGGCGGCAGATCAGGTCAGCCAGAAGCTGAAGGATGACATCGCCTTTGCACATGACAACGTCAGACGCTTTGCAGAAGTGCAAAAATCCACCATGACGGACGTCGAACTGGAAATCGTTCCGGGTCTGATTGCCGGACAAAAAGCGATCCCCGTACGGGCCGCAGGTTGCTATGTCCCCGGCGGCCGCTACAGCCATATTGCAAGTGCCATAATGACGGTGACCACCGCGAAGGTTGCCGGATGTCAACACATTACCGCCTGCTCTCCTCCACGTCCCGATGTGGGCATCAACCCGGCCATCATTTATGCCGCCAACCTCTGCGGCGCCGACAAAATCCTGTCCATGGGTGGTGTACAGGGTGTCGCGGCGATGACCTTCGGGCTTTTCGGTCTGCCGCCGGCGGACATTCTCGTCGGCCCCGGCAACCAGTTTGTCGCCGAAGCCAAGCGCATTCTCTTCGGTCGTGTCGGCATCGACATGATCGCGGGCCCGACCGACAGTCTCGTTCTCGCGGACGCGGATGCCGATCCGTTCATCGTGGCCACTGATCTCGTCAGTCAGGCCGAGCATGGATACAATTCGCCGGTGTGGCTCGTCACGGACAGCCGCCCGCTGGCCGAAAAGGTCATGGCGCTTGTCCCCGATCTGATTGCCGATCTGCCGGAACTGAACCGCACCAATGCCGAAGCGGCATGGCGCGACTACGCCGAAGTCATCGTATGCGCAGACCGCGAGGAAATGGCGGCCTGCTCGGACGACTACGCTCCCGAACACCTGACGGTGCAGGCCGCGGACCTGCCGTGGTGGCTCGACCGGCTGCAGTGTTATGGGTCGTTGTTCCTGGGCGAAGAGACAACCGTCTCCTTCGGTGACAAGGCCTCCGGCACCAACCACGTGCTACCGACGTCGCGATCGGCGAAATACACGGGCGGCTTGTCGGTGCACAAGTACATGAAGATCGTGACATGGCAGCGCGCCACACGTGAGGGATCAAAACCCGTCGCCGAAGCCACGGCGCGTATTTCCCGCCTCGAAGGAATGGAAGGACATGCGCGCGCAGCCGATGCGCGTCTGCACAAGTACTTCCCGAAGGAAAACTTCGATCTCTCGGCCGCTGACTGACGCAGATGAATGGGCTGTTTGACATTTCGGACAAAGTCGCCTGTGTGACAGGCGCCAGCAGCGGGCTCGGGCGCCGGGCCGCCACGCTGCTGGCCGAGGCAGGCGCAAAAGTCGTGGGCGTGGCGCGCCGTTCCGAAGAGCTGGACGCATGGCGCAAAATGGCTGGCGGGCAAACCGCCAGTGTGACGGCTGATTTGTCGGATCGCGGTGCGCTGGAACAGGTCGCACGTGAGGTCAGCGCTCCGTTTGGCGCCGTCGACATCCTGATCAACGCTGCCGGCATAAACACCCGGCAGCATGCGGACGATGTCACGGATGCGGGGTGGGACACCACACTGAACCTCAACCTCGCGGCACCGTTTTTCCTCGCGCAAGCCCTCGTTCGGGACATGAAGGCGAAAGGATGGGGACGCATCGTGAATTTTGCGTCCCTGCAATCGCGACGCGCTTTTCCGGCCGGGATCAGCTATGGTGCGTCGAAGGGAGGGGTGGAACAGTTGACGCGTGCAATGGCCGAAGCCTGGTCGCCACACGGGATCACGGCAAACGCCGTTGCTCCCGGTTTCTTTCGCACGGAACTAACCGGCCCGGTTTTCGCCAATGCCGCACTGGCACAGCGCAATGCCGACCAGACCTGCATAGGCCGCAACGGAGAGCCGGCGGACCTCGATGGGCCTTTACTGTTTTTCTGCACACCGGCGTCTGACTATGTGACCGGGCAGACACTTTTCGTGGATGGGGGTTTCACAGCGAAATGAAGGCATTAGTCTATACCGGGGTCGAAGAGCTGACATATCAGGACCGTCCGCTGCCTACACCGGGCGACGGCGAACACCTCGTTCGCGTCCTCGCCTCGGGCATCTGCGGCTCTGACATGCATGCCTTTCTCGGCCATGACGCGCGTCGCCCAGCGCCGCTGACGCTCGGCCATGAGGCTGCGGGCGTCGTCGCCGGGGGGCCGCAAGACGGCCGGCGCGTCACGATCAACCCGCTCGTGGCCTGCCAGACCTGCAGGGATTGCAAGGCAGGCAAGCAAAACCTTTGCGCGGATCGCCAGATTATCTCCATGCCGCCGCGCGAAGGGGCCTTTGCCGAATACGTCGCCGTACCGGAACGTAATCTGGTCACGGTACCTGACGCAGTGGACTTGAAAAAAGCGGCACTGGCCGAACCGATCGCTTGCGGATGGCATGCGGTCCGGCTGGCACGAAACATCATGGGCGGCAGTTTCGAAGGCTTGTCCTGTGCCGTGATCGGTGGTGGCGCGATCGGGGTCGGCGCGGCGCTGTCATTGCGCGCGCAGGGCGCATCCGAGATCACCGTCATCGAACCCAACGCATTGCGCCGCGAAACGCTGGCCGGCATCGGCGGCTTTGACACCTGCGGATCCGATCAGGGTCAAATGCCGGAGCCGGGCAGCATCGACTGCGTCATCGACGGCGTCGGCTATGCGGCGACCCGCGCGACGGCCTCTGCCCTCGCACGTCAGGGCGGCGTGATCGCCCATATAGGTCTGGGAGAGGCCACGGGCGGTCTGGATATCCGGCGCATGACGCTGCAGGAGATCACGTTCATCGGCACGTACACCTATACACCGACGGATTTCATTGAGACGGCTGAGGCTATTTTCGACGGGCGGCTGGGCTCGCTTGACTGGATCGAAACAAGGCCCCTTGCGGCCGGTCAGCGAGCCTTTGCCGATATCCGGGCGGGCAATGTCGCTTGCCCGAAGATCGTACTCATACCGGCACATGACGACTGAACGAAAACTTCCCACCTGAAAGGTCCTTCCATGTACAAGAAGATCATCGTCGCGCTTTCGCTGGATCATGGCATCAGCGAGACAGCGCTCGCAAAGGCGAAACTCCTTTTGGATCCGGGCGGTGAGATAATCGCGCTGCACGTTTACGAGGCGCCCTCAGGCATGGTCGGCACCTATATTTCGGAAGACGATCTGATACGCGCACGCAAAAACGCGCAGCAGCGGCTCGAGGAAAGAGTGCGCGACGTACCGGAAGCGACAGCGGTTCTGGTAAGCGGTCACTCCGGTCGCGTCATTGCCGATTTCGCCAAGGAAAACAGCGCGGACTGTATCATCATGGGCTCCCACAAGCCTGGTTTGTCTGATTATTTTCTTGGTTCCACGGCGGCGCGCGTCGTGCGCCACGCCCCCTGTTCGGTCATTGTCCTTCGCTGACTTGAGCGCGGGAAACACATAAGTTCAACCCACTTGAGGAGTACCCACCGGTGTCCATCAGTTCTAAAATCGTGGATGACTTCGTCGCTGAAGGCGTCGATTTCATAACCACAGTGCCTTGCAAACAGCTTGCCGGCGTTATCGATGAGGTAGAGGCGCGGCCCGAGATTTATCACATCCCCTCCAACAAGGAAGATGAGGGGATGGGTCTTTGTGCGGGTGCTTTCATGGGCGGCAAGAAGCCCGCGATCATCATGCAGAACACGGCGATCGGTGTCACGATCAACACGCTGGCGACACTGACCCAGTATTATCGCATGCCGCTGCCGATGCTGATTTCCTACCGCGGCGAGTTGCGCGAGCCGGTCGCCTGTCAGGTCGAAATGGCGGTACATACCAAGGCCCTGCTCAGCCAGATGCTGATCCCGACCTATCATTTTCACAAAGAGGCGGACGCAGCAGAATTGCCCGAAATCCTGAAATATACCTTCATGTGCAACAAACCTGTGGCGATCCTGACGGACGCGTCCTTCTGGGGAGGCTATGGCGACCAATGATCCGTTCCGAAATCCTGAAAGAAATCGCACCCATCCTGCGTGACCAGCTTGTCGTCTGCAACATCGGCATTCCGTCTCAGGAACTCCATGCAATCGATGACCAGCCGACGAATTTCTACATGCTGGGAACGATGGGTCTGGCGTCGTCCATTGGTCTCGGTCTGGCGCTTGCGCAGCCAAAACCGGTCATCGTGATCGACGGCGACGGATCGATCCTGACGAACATGGGCACCCTGCCCACGATCGCCAACAATGTGGCCAACAACTACATCCTGATGGTCATCGACAATGGCTCCTATGGCTCCACCGGCGATCAGCCCACCTACGCCGGCAAGAAAACCTCGCTGGCCAAGGTGGCTGAAGCCTGCGGATGCGAGCGCGTGATCGAGTGCAAGGACGTCGACACCGGGCGTGTCTTGCAGGAGGCTCTCGACAGTGGCGAGATGACGATCATGGTCGTGAAGTGCGACAGCGGCAATGCCAAGAACCCCGTGATCACCATGGACCCGGTGGTGATCCGCGACCGGTTCATGAAGGCCGTTCGGGCCTGATCCGATGGGAGGAGCGAACGCCATCCACAGCTATGAAGATGCCCGGCGCCTTGCGCGCCGCCGCCTTCCGTGGATGGTGTTCGACTACATAGACGGCGCAGCGGGAAACGGCGTCGCGGAGGCCCGCAATCGTGCGGCTTTGAACGACATCGAGTTGCAGCCGCGTGTTCTGGTCAACGTGTCGCAACGCGATATCGGGGTGCGGGTCTTCGAGCATGCAGGGAAGGTACCCTTCGGCATAAGCCCGATGGGGATGTGCAACCTCTCCGGCCCCGGCGCAGACATCATGCTGGCGCGTATGGCTGCACGGCATCAGGTGCCTGTCGGTGTCTCGACGGTCGCCTCGACATCGCTTGAGACGATGATCGAGACAGCCCAGGGGCACGCCTGGTTCCAGTTGTATTTCAGCGGCGACGGCAGCGGCACGAGCAAACTGGTCGAACGGGCGAAAGCCGCCGGCTACAAGACGCTGGTCATGACACTGGACGTGCCCGAGGTCGGACGTCGCCCACGTGAGTTGCGCCGCGGGTTCAAGATGCCGTTCAGGATTGGCCCCATGCAGTTTCTCGACTTCGCGCTGCACCCTCGCTGGTCCGTAGCAAGCCTCATCGCGGGCGCACCAAAGCTGGCGAATTTCCAGAAACCGGGGTTTACATTCGATCGCAAGGAAAGCCGCGCGGCGGCAGACTGGGATTTCCTCAAGCGTCTGCGCGATCAATGGGACGGCAATCTGGTGGCCAAGGGCGTCACTGATGCCGACGATGCGGTAAAGCTCAAATCCGAGGGCGTGGATGCAATACAAGTTTCCACGCATGGCGGGCGCCAACTGGATTGCGCACCGCCGCCCATTCTTGCCCTCAAGCGCATTCGCGAAGCGGTCGGTGCGCAATACCCCTTGTTCTACGACACCGGTCTGAGATCCGGCGAAGACGTGGTCAAGGCATACCACATGGGGGCCGATTTCGTCTTCTTCGGGCGAGCGATGCAGTTTGCAATTGCCGCCGGTGGACCACAGGGCCTCGCCGCTTTCTGGAACCTGATCTCCGAAGAGACGAGCCTGACTCTGGCCCAGATCGGTCGCACCAGACTTCCCGGAAACTAACGGATCATCGGATGATCGCCGCAATTCGCTCGGCAATGGCACGCGTGGCTTTGGCGGACGGATGGATCATGTCGATGACGTGATAGGATCGATCCCCGTGCGGGACCAGATCGGTCAGCGAGACGAAATATACACCTGAATCCGTGGATGCCATACGCGCCAGACGGCTTTCGAAATCATCGCCCTCGTCGCGGCAATGATCGATCATGGAGCCCACGCCAGGACTGCGCAGATATCCCAAATAGATCACCTTTGCACCTGTCGCGCGAATATCACCTACAAGTTCGGGCACCGTGCCGGATTGCCCGTCTGCGCTGATCATGCGGTTCATTTTTCGGTCGCAGGCGCTGCAGCCGCACCCGAACCAGAGATCGTTGCCGCCGCCGTTCATGATGACCCATTCCCAAGCGCCGGGCCAGTATTGCTGGGAAATGTTCATGCCCATGCCACCACTGATCGGCAAATGGTAGAATATGCGCGCGCCGATGACCGAGCGGTCAATGACCCGTTCGCCAAGAATTGCCTCGACATTGTCCGGGATCGCGGCTCGGGACCCACCATGCCACGCCATCATACTGTCACCCATCGCGAGGATGCGCGCGCTGTTGTCGCGCGGCACTGCTTCAGTACACCCCGCCAGAAGCGCCAGAACCAAAAACAACGACAAAAGATATCGCGACACCATGATTACCCCCGTAACACCTGAACACAAAGCGACGACGACTCACGCCGCAGGGCAAATGGTATGCGCGAGCTGCTAAATTCGGGTTAAAGCGGAAAGACTTGGAGAACGCGATTTCGCCACAGAAAATGCCGCGACACCGCTCTCATCCCGCTTTGGCGAACAGGTCTTTGTAGGTTTCGCGCAGGACATTCTTCTGGACCTTGCCCATCGTGTTGCGTGGCAACTCATCCACCAGAATCAGCTTTTTGGGGTGTTTGAACCGTGCCAACGCGGTCTTGATCGCCGACATGGCGGCGTCCAGATCAGGCGTCCTGGCTTTCTGCGGTACGATAAGTCCCACGACCGTTTCGCCAAAGTCCGGATGTGGAACACCGATAACCGCGCTCTCCAGAACAGCTGGCTGCTCATCAAGTACTAGTTCGATCTCCTTGGGGTAGATGTTGTATCCCCCTGAGATGATGAGATCCTTGTTGCGCCCGACAATATGTACGTAGCCATCCGCGTCGATTTTGCCGAGATCGCCGGTTATGAAAAAACCGTTGTCGCGCAATTCCTCCGCCGTCTTCTCTGGCATCCGCCAGTATCCTTTGAAGACGTTGGGTCCGCGGACTTCGATCTGACCAACCTCCCCGGTCGCCATCGGCTTGCCCGTTGCGGGGTCGGTGATTTTCAATTCGACACCGGGCAGTGCGAAACCGACGGTTCCGGCGCGGCGCTCACCGCCATACGGGTTGGACGTGTTCATATTCGTCTCGGTCATGCCGTAGCGTTCCAGTATGCGGTGACCGGTGCGTTGCTCGAACATGGCATGTGTCTCTGCCAGCAACGGCGCGCTGCCGGATATGAACAGGCGCATATGAGCGGTAAGCTCCCTCGAAAAACGCGGATCATCCAGCAGCCGTGTATAGAACGTCGGCACACCCATCAGAGCGGTTGCCTTCGGCATCCATGTGATCAGCTGGTCGATGTCAAACCTGGGCAGGAAGATCATCCGGCTGCCCGCGATCAGACAAACGTTTGTTGCGACGAACAGCCCGTGGGTGTGGAAGATCGGCAAGGCATGAAGCAAGACGTCGTCACTGGAAAAGCGCCATGCTTCAACAAGCACCTCGGCGTTGGACAACAGATTGCGCTGGGTCAACATGGCTCCCTTTGACCGGCCCGTCGTTCCGGACGTGTAAAGCAGCGCTGCAAGATCGTCCTCGCCGCGAGCGACGGTCGCAAAAGCGGTTGGCATGTCATCCGCCCGCTCGGTCAGTGTGCCGGACCCGTCTGCATTCAGCGTTTCGATCCGCGCGCCGAGCGGTGCCAGCTCAGGTGCAACCCTTGCATCGCATACCAGAGTGCGGGCCCCACTGTCCTCTATGAAGTAAGCCAGTTCATCCGTCGTGTATCCGGTGTTCAGAGGCAGGAACACGATACCGGCCTGAACACAGGCGGCGTAAAGCGCCAGCGCCTGAGGCGATTTCTCGACCTGTGCCGCCAGTCGGTCACCGGGCTGCAAACCGTTTTTCGCAAGCACATGCGCGATCTGCGCGGCCTGCTCCAGAAACTGCGCATGCGTGATCGACGAGCCATCCGGCAGCAAAAGAAATGGCGTGGACTGGCCCGCGTGAATTCCAAAAAGCCTATCGTAAAGGGGATTGGTCATACCTTACGCTCCTTTTGCAAGCGCTTTCTCAACCGCCGAAGCAAGTGCGCGCACATCGGACGAGGCGGCGACTTCATGTCTTGAAGCGAAACGTTCATGGTTCGAGGATACTTTCTTCAGGTCATAGAGGTAGTTGACCATGGCCCCCGCGGACTGCTGCTGTCCTTTTTCGGAGGTATCAGCCGCCGCGTGAACCAGATGCACAAGAGCGCCATTCCCCAGATGAAAGCGCGCAACCGGATCAACCGGCATGCCGTCGGACCGTTTGGCGGAAAGCAGGTAGTACGCGGCCAGCCCCCGCATGGTGTCCGGGTCATTCGGATCAAAAGCGATCTGCTGACTTTCCAGCCAATCTATCAGGCCCGGGATAGGAGACAGGGTGACGAATGTCGCTAACCGCGGCAGTTCCAAAGACAGATCCGCAACGACCTGCTTTATCAGCGAATTGCCAAAGGAGATGCTGGCAAGGCCAGACTGGCAATTTGAAATCGAGTAAAAGACCGCCGTGTCTGCATCGTCGGCCGCGATGACTTCACGGTTTTCCGCCAGCAATGTCTGTACCGAACCGGGTATGCCTTTGGTCAATGCAACCTCGACGAAAATCAATGGCTCATCCGGCATCGCAGGGTGGAAGAACGCGAAGCACCGCCTGTCGCGCGGCTCGAGCCTGCGGCGCAGATCCGCCCAACTGTCGATGGCGTGAACCGCCTCGTAGGCAATGATTTTTTCGAGTATATGCGCCGGGCTTTCCCAACTGATTGGGCGCAGCACCAAAAAACCGCGGTTGAACCAGCTGGCGAACAGATGCCGGAAATCCAGATCGAGCGCTTTCAGCGCGGAATCCTCTGCCGCAAGCCTGATCAAGTCAGCGCGCATTCTGACCAGTTTTCCCGTCGCACCCGGGACCTGATTCAAGCGCCGTATGAGTTCCTGACGTCTGGGTTCCGCCGCTTTTGCAAAGGCGCGATAGGCACTTTTTGACTTATCGCTCTTGTAGATCTCCAGAGTCTCGAGCACACGTGCGGTATCGATATCGAGTGCGGTGGTCAGATGGGTAAAAAACGCGCGTTTCCCGGTGTCGTCCAAAGTGTCAAAGCGAGACAGGATCTCCCGGGCAAGTAGCTGCCCGGTGTCCTCGCCAGCCGTGCTGATGAGTTCGTCGGCGAGTTCCGTAAGCGGCCGGCCTCCCATTTCCAAGGTCGATGCCGAGCGATACCGCCGCTCGAAAACCGTGGACAGAAGATCGGCCAGCAGCGTCACAGGCCCGGCCCCATGACAAGGTCCGGCAGCCATGTCGCGAGACCTGGAAAAATGCAAAGTAGGATGATGGCAATCACCATACAGGCGACGAAGGGCAGCGATCCCTTCAGAATGGTCTTGAGGGAAATATCCGGCGCGATCCCGTTAATCACATAAAGGTTCAGCCCGACGGGCGGAGAAATCAGCCCGATTTCCATGTTGATCGTCAGAACCACGGCAAACCAGATCGGATCAAATCCGGCGGTCGTGATGATCGGCAACAGGATCGGAGCCGCC
This sequence comes from Roseobacter sp., assembly GCA_050124275.1. Lineage (GTDB taxonomy): Bacteria > Pseudomonadota > Alphaproteobacteria > Rhodobacterales > Rhodobacteraceae > Roseobacter. The sequence goes on from JASFFN010000009.1 coordinate 10,133, forward strand.
ATCAGGATCACCGCAACCGGCGGCAGGAAGAACCCGGCGATCAGCAAAAAGACATTCACCGCCCCCATCAGCACCCAGCGGTTGACATCCAGCGTACCGATCCATTCCGCAATCGCCTGCGTGATGAACAGCGAGGACAGCATGTAGGAAAAGACACCCGCCGCCGCGATGATAAAGAGGATCATCACGGATTCCTTTGTGCTGTCGCGAAGCACGACCCAAAGATCGCGCGGGTTCCACAACCTGTAGATCACCATCGCGATCAGAAGGCACATGAGCGCGCCAACAGCCGCCGTTTCGGACGGTGTCGCGATCCCACCGTACATCGCGTAAAGCACACCGACGATGATCGCGATGAATGGTCCGACACGCGGCAGGATCTCGAACTTTTCGCGCCACGTGTAGTTTCCGGCCGTCAGCACCCGCGCGTCGCCCGAGCGCCACGTGGAGTACAAGGACCATGCCATGAACAACCCGACGAGCAGCAGACCGGGAATGACGCCGGCTAGAAACAGACGGCCAATCGAGGTCTCGGTGGCGATGCCGTAGACGATCATTGTCACCGAGGGCGGAATGAGAATCCCAAGCGTGCCGCCCGCCGCGATCGAACCGGCGGCAACACCATCGGGATACCCGCGCTTGCGCATCTCCGGAATGCCCATCTTGCCGATGGCGGCACATGTTGCGGGGCTCGAGCCGGACATGGCCGCAAACAACGCACAGGCCCCGAGGTTTGACACTACGAGCCCCCCCGGAACCCGCGTCAGCCAGCGTTCCAGTGCTTCGTAAAGATCGGCACCGGCCCGGGTCGACGCGATCGAAGCGCCCATGATGATGAACATCGGAATCGAGAGAAGCGCGAAATTGTCCAGCTTTCCGAACAGAATTTCCGGCATCAGTTCCAGCGAGCGCAGGCCGTCAAAGACAATCAGAAAGCCGGCGGAGACGATCAAAAGGCCCAGTGCGACCGAAACACCGGAAAACAGCACGAAAATGGTAGCCAGAGCGACGAATGCGCCAAGCAGCAACGGGTCCATTACGCGTCCTCCAGACCAAATGGTTTATCGATGCCAAGCAACACCGCGACAAGATCGGCAATCAGTTGCAGAAGCAGCAAGCCAAAACCAACTGGAAGCGCGAGGTAGGGAATCCACAAACGGACGCCCCAGACCGTGTCGGAGCGCCAGCCGCGCTCCCAGGCGAAATGCCAGTACTCGTAGCCGTAAATGAGCATGATCGCGACAATGAGGATCGAGACCGACAAAGTGATGACCGCAAGCACCATCCTCGGGCCTTTGGACAGAGCCAGCGGGATCAGATCGACATTCACATGCCCGCGCAGGCGCTGCACATAAGGCAATCCGATCAGTGTCGCCGCAATGACCAGATAAACAACTGCTTCGGTTTGCCAGACAGTCGACGCGTTGAGCACGAACCGGACGAAAATCATCTGACAGGTGATCGCCACGGCACAGACAATCATGCCAGCCGAGCACCAGCCCGCGAGCGTTGAGATTGCGGCCACGGTACGCAGGAACGGATTGTTGCCAGCACGCGCGGTGACTGCCGAACTCTGGCCCGCCATGATCTTCTCCTGAAAGAGTTACGTGTTTTGGACAAGGGGCGGCATACTACCGCCCCGATTGTCGAGTTTACTCGACAGACAGAGCCAGATCCAAAAGCTCTTGTCCGTTGGGCGTTTCCTCAATGAACGCCTTGTATGACGTTTCCTTCGCCAATTCGCGCCAGGCGTCAAACTCTTCTGCCGTCATTTCGGCGATCTCGACACCGTTCTCGCGGAAGACGTCAGCCGACGCGGCATCTTCCTTCTTGGCTTCTTCAAGGTAAAAGGCTTCGGCTTTTTCCGACGCGGCAAGCAACGCTGCCTGCTGTTCTTCGGTCAACCCGTCGAAGGCGCTTTTGTTCATCAGCAGGGGCTGGTACATGAACCACAGGGCATACTCACCAGCCGGCGTGTAGCACGCCACCTGCTCGTAGATCCGATAGCTCACGAAAGACGAAGAAGACGTGTTGGCGGCATCCAGAACGCCGGTCTGCATCGCATTGTATATTTCGGATGACGCCATTGAAGCGATCGAGGCCCCTGCCCCGGCCAGCATTTGCTCGAATGCCTTGCCGGCAGCACGTGTCTGCAAGCCCGGCATGTCATCTGGCGACGTGATGCACTTGTCCTTGCCCGCAAATCCGCCGGCAAGGTAGCCATGAACGAGAACCATCACATCGTCGCCTGCCATGATCTCCTCAATTGCTTCCATGAAGGGGCTCTCGTTGAGGCGCGCGGCATGGTCATGGTTTTTGACCAGACCCGGCATAAGCGTAAGATTGTACGCGGGTTGCTGACCACCCGCGTAGCTCAGCGGCAAAACAGTCATGTCAAGCTGGCCGCGCGACAGGGGTTTGTATTGCTCCCGCGGCTTGAACAGCGATTGCGATGGAAAGATCTTGATATCCAGATCTACACCTGCAGCCGCCACTTCGTCCGCTACGATCTGTGCAACCTGGTGGCGCACATCGCTTGTGGACCATTGGTGCGAAAGACGCAATTCGGTCGCTTGAGCCGAGAACGCCGTCATTGTGAATACTGCCGCAGCAGTCGCTACCGTCGTGAATTTCATGTTTTTCCTCCCAGCACTAATGCCATTCCTGTTGGACGTGCGTTGCTACGATAGACCTTCTGTCCACTATGTCAAACTTTTTGTATACAATGCCTAGGCTCTTGTATTCTCAGTTCTGGATGTTAAACTTTTTAAATGGAAAGAAAGAGGGCTGACAGAATTGCGGAAGAACTCGAAGGTCTGATCTTCGGTGGACATTTCGCTGCCAATGAAAGACTGGATGAAGTCCAGCTTGCAGAACGGTTTTCTGTCTCCAGAACACCTGTCCGGGAAGCATTTCAGAAGCTCGCCCAGTCGGGGCTTGTGGAACAGATTCCGCGCCGAGGCGTCTTTGTGCGCCAGCCCGGACCTGTCGAACTTATCGAGATGTTTGAGGTCATGGCGGAACTGGAAGCCGCAGCGGCGCGACTGGCCGCAACCCGGATATCTGACGCTGCTCTGAAGGACCTGCATGAGACGAACACTCGCTGCAATGCGGCTGTAATCGCCCAAGATGCGGATGGCTATTATCGCGAGAACGAGAGATTTCACCACATCATTTACCGTCAGTCAGGGAACGGTTTCCTCGAGCAGGAATGTTTGCGGCTTCATCGCCGCCTGCAACCCTTCCGCCGCACTCAGCTAAGATTGCGCGGACGACTGAAGCAATCCATGGCCGAGCATGAAGCAATCCTTGCGGCCCTGGAACAGGGTGACGGCGACGCTGCGGCCAGAGAAATCCGCGACCATGTGGCCGTTCAAGGCGAGAAATTTCACCATCTGATCGCCAGCCTGAAGCCGGCGGCGGAGTAGATAGGCCGCAGGCATAAAGGCGAGCTTTCGTTTCCCTTGCCAGCCGATCAAGCCTTCCGCATTCGCGGTGTGGACCGCTCGACTTCCCCGCAGACTCGGCGGCTCACAAGCGCTGCCGCGCACCGGCCAGGACAAGGTCGGCGTCGCTGCAGGGGCCACCCTCTCGCTGGCCACGACCGGAGATATTCACTCTGATGCCCGGCGGGTTGTGCTTCGTAACGCCCGGCCAAGCAAACAGCCCGATGGTTTCGTTCTCCGAGTGGCTGAAACACCCCGATCGTGGAAGCCCGGGAAATGTTTCGCATTGGACCGGAAACCCTTCCCCAACAGTGAGACTGTCATGCTTCACCCATGGATCACGAAATCGAAATAGCACTGTCAGCAACATTTGTTTCGCTGTTTCCTCCATAAAAGTGGCGCGGAACGCCAGAGCTGAGATGCCGGTCGATCGTCATATTGTTGGTGATGGTCAATGAAAATTGCCTAGCACGCGACAGCGGCGCTAGCATTCAGCA